>NZ_JADMOD010000001.1:436202-715874 GCF_015558525.1 Anaeromassilibacillus sp. D41t1_190614_C2
GCCGGAAATATGGGCTTATAGCTCAGCCGGTTAGAGCGCACGCCTGATAAGCGTGAGGTCGGTGGTTCGAGTCCACTTAAGCCCACCAGCAGGGAAACCTGCGAAAAGAAAATAGGAAGTTTCGCGAAGGGCTTGGAAACGAGCTGAGCAAGATTTCGAGAGAAATCGCAGCGAGCGAAACGGACTATGTCCGTACATTGAAAACTGAATAAAGAAGCAGATAGAACGAGAAAAAGAACTTTGTAAAGTTTCGATTTTAAGTGAAATCTACAATTTCAAGAAGAACCAAGAGAAACACATGGTCAAGCTACAAAGAGCGCAAGGGGAATGCCTTGGCACTGAGAGCCGAAGAAGGACGCGACTAACTGCGATAAGCCACGGGGAGCCGTAAGTGGGCGCTATATCCGTGGATTTCCGAATGGAGCAATCCGGCTGGAGTCATGTCCAGTCATCGTGCACTGAATCCATAGGTGTACGAGGGGAACCGCCTGAACTGAAACATCTAAGTAGGGCGAGGAAGAGAAATCAACCGAGATTCCGCTAGTAGTGGCGAGCGAACGCGGAAGAGGCCAAACCAGAGGTAGCAATACCTCTGGGGTTCGGACAGTAATATGTACGCAGCGATCTAGCAGAATGGTTTGGGAAAGCCAACGAAACAGTGTGAGAGTCACGTATGCGAAAGGTCAAAGCGGCTAGCTGTATCCAGAGTACCGCCGGACACGTGAAACCCGGTGGGAAGACGGGGGGACCACCCTCCAAGCCTAAATACTACTCAGTGACCGATAGTGTAGAGTACTGTGAAGGAAAGGTGAAAAGGACCCCGGAAGGGGAGTGAAAAAGAACCTGAAACCTTGTGCTTACAAGCACCGAGAGCTCGTCAAAGAGTGATCGGGTACCTTTTGTAGAATGGTCCGGCGAGTGTGTGTAACTGGCAAGGTTAAGGACTTCAGGTCCGGAGCCGCAGCGAGAGCGAGTCTGAATAGGGCGTATGAAGTCAGTTGTACACGACCCGAAACCGGGTGACCTACCCATGTCCAGGTTGAAGTGGAGGTAAAACTCCATGGAGGACCGAACCGACTCCCGTTGAAATGGTAGCGGATGAGGTGTGGGTAGCGGAGAAATTCCAATCGAACCCGGAGATAGCTGGTTCTCTCCGAAATAGCTTTAGGGCTAGCCTCGTATTAGATTACCGGAGGTAAAGCACTGAATGGTCTAGGGGCCGAGAGGCTACCGAAACCTATCAAACTCAGAATGCCGGATAATTGATGTACGGGAGTCAGACAGTGTGAGATAAGTTTCATTGTCAAAAGGGAAACAGCCCAGACCCACAGCTAAGGTCCCAAAATATTGTTAAGTGGAAAAGGATGTGGGGTTGCCCAGACAACCAGGATGTTGGCTTAGAAGCAGCCACTCATTAAAAGAGTGCGTAATAGCTCACTGGTCGAGTGACCCTGCGCCGAAAATTTAACGGGGCTAAACAGTATACCGAAGCTTGGGATTCCGTAAGGGATGGTAGGAGAGCGTCGAATGAGGGGTGAAGTCATAGCGGAAGCGGTGGTGGACTTCATTCGAGTGAGAATGCCGGAATGAGTAGCGCGAAATGTGTGAGAATCATATTGGCCGAAAGTCTAAGGTTTTTGGAGGAAGGTTCGTCCGCTCCAAGTAAGCCGGGAGCTAAGGCGAGGCCGAAAGGCGTAGTCGATGCACATACGGTGGACATTCCGTAGCCGCCGAAAGATTTAAGATAAGTGACACCCTGGAAAGGCATGACCCGGGCGATGGTTGCCCCGGGCGTAAGGGACCGAAATTAGAGTAGGGAAGCATGTTGGACCGGGGGCGAGAAAAGCTTATTGTATATTTTAGGCGCCCGTACCGCAAACCGACACAGGTAGATGGGAAGAGAATTCTAAGGCCAACGGGAGAAGGGTAGTTAAGGAACTCGGCAAATTGGTCCCGTAACTTAGGGAAAAGGGACGCCACGGAGACGTGGCCGCAGTGAATAGGCCCAGGCGACTGTTTAGCAAAAACACAGGTCTCTGCTAAATCGAAAGATGAAGTATAGGGGCTGACACCTGCCCGGTGCTGGAAGGTTAAGAGGAGATGTGCAAGCATTGAATTGAAGCCCCAGTAAACGGCGGCCGTAACTATAACGGTCCTAAGGTAGCGAAATTCCTTGTCGGGTAAGTTCCGACCCGCACGAATGGTGTAACGATCTGGGCACTGTCTCAATTACCCGCCCGGCGAAATTGTAGTACCGGTGAAGATGCCGGTTACCCGCGACAAGACGGAAAGACCCCATGGAGCTTTACTGCAGTTTAATATTGGGTTTCGGTAATTTATGTACAGGATAGGTGGGAGACTTGGAAACTAGCACGCCAGTGTTAGCGGAGTCACCCTTGGGATACCACCCTTAAGTTGCTGGAATTCTAACCTGCGGCCGTGAATCCGGCCGGGGGACATTGTTAGACGGGCAGTTTGACTGGGGCGGTCGCCTCCAAAAAGGTAACGGAGGCGCTCAAAGGTTGGCTCAGCACGGACGGAAACCGTGCCTTAGAGTGTAAACGCGTAAGCCAGCCTAACTGCGAGGGTGACGGCCCGAGCAGTAACGAAAGTTGGAGTTAGTGATCCGGCGGTATGAGAGTGGAATTGCCGTCGCTCAACGGATAAAAGCTACCCTGGGGATAACAGGCTGATCTCCCCCAAGAGTCCACATCGACGGGGAGGTTTGGCACCTCGATGTCGGCTCATCACATCCTGGGGCTGTATTCGGTCCCAAGGGTTCGGCTGTTCGCCGATTAAAGTGGTACGCGAGCTGGGTTCAGAACGTCGTGAGACAGTTCGGTCCCTATCTGTCGTGGGCGTAGGATATTTGAGGAGAGCTGTCCTTAGTACGAGAGGACCGGGATGGACGCACCTCTGGCGCACCAGTTGTTCCGCCAGGAGCACAGCTGGGCAACTATGTGCGGATCGGATAAACGCTGAAAGCATCTAAGCGTGAAGCCGACTCCAAGATAAGATATCCCATAGCATAAGCTAGTAAGGCCCCTTGAAGACTACAAGGTTGATAGGCTGCGTGTGTAAGCATGGTAACATGTTCAGCTTGGCAGTACTAATAGGCCGAGGGCTTGACCATAGTTCCTTGGTTCAAAGCTTTTTCCAATAGCTTCTATCTCAATTCTTTATTCAGTTTTCAGTGTACTGGCAAAAGGTATACTGGCGAATGGTAAGTCGCGGAAGCGGCGAGGCCACAGGTCTGCACCATTAGCTCAGTTGGTAGAGCACCTGACTCTTAATCAGGGTGTCCCGGGTTCGAGTCCCTGATGGTGCACCAAAGAAGGTCAGAGAGGGGCCGGAACCCTCCGGCTCCTGAGCTGACGATATGGCCCGTTGGTCAAGCGGTTAAGACAGCGGCCTCTCACGCCGTTAACGTGGGTTCGATTCCCGCACGGGTCACCAAAAGCAAACAAGGAAAAATGAATATAGAGCTATTTACACAGGAATGTGATAAATAGAGTTGGTGTTGATGACGATGAGGGTCCACCCGTTCCCATCCCGAACACGGAAGTTAAGCTCATTAGTGCCGAAGATACTTGGCTGGTGACGGCCCGGGACAATAGGAAGACGCCAACACAAACATTCCTCCTTAGCTCAGCCGGTAGAGCATGCGGCTGTTAACCGCAGGGTCGTTGGTTCGAGTCCAACAGGGGGAGCCATTTGATGAAGGAACTACTTTTTGTAGTTCCTTTTTCGTTTATTTAGTAATACGAAAACTTAGATGCGATAAAAAAGAAGCGTTCGATGAGAAAACTCTCGGACGCTTCTTTTTTATACGATTGAGGAAGATGAAGCGGCCATTCGCTCCAATTATCCGGCCTTATTCCTCTTTGTTAACACAATCATATAGATGTTGATAGAGCTGATCAGACACCAGGCCCTTGATGTTGTTTGACCTAGCGACAAAAAAGAATTCTAAAGACATCTCTGGATCGTGGGGATACAGTACATTTGTATTCGGAAAATGCAGCAACGAAAGTGCATGTTCCCCCAAAAAGCAGACACCGATATCCTGTGCGCATTGGTGCATTGCCGTGAAGGGAGAAAAGGTTCGGATTACTTTTGAGAAGGGCAATCCCTTTTTTGCCATACGTTTCAAAAATTTATCATATGTATTGAATAGGCGTTCGCTTATTATAATAGTTTGCCCTTTTAGGAGTGTCAGGTCAGGAGGGTTACTTTTGGTAATCGGGTGTTGTGCGCTGACGATCAATGCAAGATATTCCCTATAAAAAGGACGAACATACCATTTCCCAGAATTGACCAAATCGCTCACGATCGCGGCGTCGTAACTCCCTTTTTCCAAACCAGAAATCCATTCCTCTTCATCAACTTCTGTGTAGGAAATCGGCCGTCCGGCAAATTGATTCGGCAACCGGTTTGTGAAGATCGCACTTGCGCCATTTGGAACAGAGATTTGAATATCTTGAGATTCGGAATACTGTTTCAAATGATTTTGAGTTGTATCGATCAAATCAAGAATCTGATGTCCCTGTTGCAGAAGATATGTCCCCGCATCCGTCAATGTAACGCCTGAGTGTGAGCGTATAAATAATGTACACTGCAATTCATTTTCCAGGCTATTTATGGCTTTGCTAAGTCCCTGCTGAGAGATAAATAGCCTAGAGGCCGTTTTTGACATATTCATATCTTTACAGATTTCAAGAAAATAATAAAGCCATTTAAGTGTCAAAATTAGATCCTCCCCCATAAAGATATATATAAGTTTACAGTATTTGTATCGTATCACAAAATAATTGCCTGTGTCAAATGCAAGCCGCTATGACCATTGGCAATAATAGACAAAATGACACTGCTATTTTTCTGTATAAAACAAGACTTTGCATGGATCAAGGTATAGAATGAAGGATATGTAAAGATTTATCAACATGCATCCCATTGAAGGCCAGCCGGGGGATTTTTCAGGAAATTTGGAAACCGGAAATGGAATTTTAGGTGTATCAAAGAGTATATGTATTATTTAAAAGCGCGACAATATTATCAGAGTGAAATTACTTTTCAAATATTGGGGATAAATTATTTTTAAGAAAAAATATTCGCGAGATAGTGAGAGAAGCATGTGGCTCTCAGAAAGGAAGAAAAAATACATAGAAAGACTTAGCGAAAATGTCCTATTCCCAATACATTCCATATTTTTATTAGTCCAATTGAAAAACATAACATTATAGAAGAAATTGTACAAATCTTTACGATAGCGGAATAGGAGCATGAAAAGGCAAGGAATCGTTTGAAAGATTCATAATGAAGAAAGAACTTCGATGGAACAAGGGGGATTTTTTTGACTTCCAAGTTGTTAGAGAATATAAAGATAAGATTTATACAATTTATACAATATCATTGTTTGAATAATCTTGTCATTTTTGTTACCAAGTGGAAGTTGTAATTAAAATTCCTATTTGCAATAAATTCAGAAACAAGTTCAAGAGCTTTTAAAAGAAAATTCCTAGTTGAAATAAACCATAAGGATATGATTGCTATAAAACAGATGAAATTGTACTATAGAAATCACATGTTTTATATAATATAGATAAAAAGAAACTGCTTGTTTTATATTCCACAATTTTATGTCCAGAAGCAACAAATAACAATTGTTTTACAAATTTTTGGAATACTTCTATAATGAAAGAAACTTTGTAACGACAAACACCGAGGCCGCTCAGTTGTGTGAATTTTTAACTGCGGTTTGTTGAGATCAAAACAAGAATCAGTCATTAGGCAGGCTTTATGATGCTGTTTAGGTGTCAAAAGCTTTTGTCTAGTGATGTTTTGTTTTGATCTAATTTCACACATCGGGTGAGATGGGAAAGGAGGAAATGGATTCAGAGAGTATGCGTTTGTTCCAAAGTGACATAAGGAGGTAAATTTTTTGAAAAGAGAAGGAATGTTTTGGAAGCGCATCATGGGCGGCGTATTGAGCCTGACCATGACGCTTTCCATGGTAACAAGTACCATGGGGACAGCATTCGCGGCTGAAAAGAGTGAAGAAGACGGCTACCAAATCTATCCGCAGGTGCATTACGCGGGTTACGGTACGGATACCCTGTCGCTCTTGGATGGCGTCAATGTGGTCTTGGAGGATGACTTGGATCCTTATACGGTGTCCAAGGCGGAAACCGTATTGGAGGAGCACGGCATAGATGCAACCTTCTCCGATGTGGCTTCCGAGGATCAGGTAAATCTCTTCGTGGGCGTACATAACGACGAAGGTGAAGACGATGCCTATCTGGATGGAAAATACGATGCCAGCAATTCGGTTGACCAGATTGACGGCTATGTATTGTCTGTCAATAGTGCAGACCAGACCATCGCCATCACGGGTGCGACGAGCGACGCCGCATTCTATGGCCTGGTAACGTTGGGCCAAATTTTGGATCAGGCGGACGGCGAAGTCCGCGATCTGTTGATTGAAGACTACGCAAGCATTGAATTCCGCGGCTTCATTGAAGGTTTTTATGGCACATGGAGCCATGAAAACCGCAAGAGCATCATGGAGTACTGCGGGCAGTTCAAAATGAACTCCTATCTCTACGGCCCGAAGAATGATCCGTATCACAATGGGCAGTGGAGAGATCCCTATCCAGATGACAAACTGGCGGAGATCAAAGAACTGGTCGAGCTGGGCCGTGAGACCAAGGTGCAGTTCGTCTGGGCAGCCCATCCGGGCGGGAGCATTGACCTGGGATCGGAAGAAGACCTTCAGGCGTTGCTTGACAAATTTGACCAGCTGTATAGCATCGGCGTTCGTCAGTTCGGCTTGTTCTTCGACGATGCTTCCACTGATTTCACGCATTTGGACACATTTGCAGCTGGAATCCAGGATTATATTGAATCGAAGGGCGATGTGCGGCCTTTGATCTTCTGCCCGCAGGTCTACCGGAAAGACGACGGGACGACCGGCACGCAGAATCATCTGAAGATGCTGGACGAAGCGCTTCCTGAGGATGTACAGATTATGTGGACGGGCGACTGGGTCGTTTCGCAGGTTGACCAGGGTATGATCGACTGGTTCTGTGAATATGCCAACCGCCCGGTGTATGTCTGGTGGAACTATCCCGTCAACGATTTGGGCCGCGCTGGCTATGCGCACATGGGGCCGTCCAATGGCCTGTATCCGGATGTGGAAAACATCTCCGGTTTGGTTTCTAACCCGATGAACCAGGCGCAAATTTCCAAGGTTTCCCTGTTTAGCGTAGCGGACTATACCTGGAATACCCATGATTACGATTCCGACGCCAGCTGGCAGGCATCCTTTGATTGGGTGATCCCGGATGATCCGGAAGCGGCAGAGGCGCTGCGGATCTTCTCCCAGAATTCCACTTACGGCTGGAATCCGTTTAATGCACCGGAATCGGCCTATATCCTGGAGGATATGGAAGCATTTGAGCAGGCGTATGCGAACGGCGAGGATTGCACGGAATCCGGTGGAATCCTTGTGGATCGCTTCCAGGAGCTTGCCGATGCTGTTGAGACACTCAAGGCTTACGAGGGGACAAACGGGATTTCGGAAGAACTCAGCCCCTGGCTGGACAAGATGGGCAATATCGCAGTAGCTGCACGGGATACCGTACAGGGCCTGATGGATCTAGACCTGGTTTCTCTGGACGACCCGGAATCCCTTGCGATGGCGCAGCAGGCATTGACGGATCTGCGCGCACAATACCAAAGCGCAACCGGAACAAACGATAAGGTTGTTGCATCAAAAGAAGTACAACCGTTTATCGAGAACATCCAGTATCTGCTGGAATGCAGAATTCAGTTGGCCCAGGGTGAGGAACCTGTGCCGCGCGGATTCGGCAGTTTCTCCATCAATTATGCGCCCATGCTCGACGGCAGCCTTTCTACGGCAACGGGCACGGATAAATTCAGCCCAGCGGCAAAGGGCTCGTATTTTGGCGTCAACTTGGGGCAGATGACGGACATTACGGACGTCGTCATTACGATGGATGGCACGCATTATTTCAAGAAGGGCCTGTTGGAATGGTCTACCGATGGCAAAACTTGGAATGAAATTGGCGAATACGACACGAATATTGTCTCGGTTGAAGGATTGGAGATCCAGGCGCAGTATCTGCGCTATACCGCTACGGACGAGTTTGTGGACGAATTTACCGGTTCGCCCAACCGCTGGATCAATATCAAGGAATTTGCGATCAATAAGTTGAGCGAACAGCCTGACACCAGTAAAAACCTTGCGCTGCATAAGCCGGTGACCGTTTCAACCGAGAAACCGGACACGACTCCGGCCGCAGCGATGACCGACGGCGACATGAGCACCCGTTGGGGCGCCTCCACAGGCGACTACAACCATGTGGAATACGCCATCGTCGACCTGGGTGAAGTACACGATATCGCAAGATTTACGTCCTATTTCTATGGCGAAACCACCCGCGCGTATCTGTATAAGATCTACACAAGCATCGATGGCCAATCCTATGAGCTTTGTGTGGATCGGAGCAATAACACTACGCGCGGAAAGGTGGACGATGAAGCGCCCGAAGGGACGCAGGCGCGCTATGTCAAGATCGAAGTCAGCCAGTCGAACCCGCCGCAGTACAATGCTTCCCTCTATGAGTTTGAGGTGTATGCGCCGGAGGATAAGACGGTCAACTTGGCTCTGAACTGCAACGCGTCTGCTTCGGCCGACAACTATGGCAACACGCCGGAGAAGGCGTTCGATGGGAGAGTCGCCAAGGATTCCCGCTGGGCGCATGAAAATGGCGGCGTCGGCGATTGGCTCCAGGCGGATCTCGGAAAGGTCTGCAAGATCGATTCGGTAAAGATCTTCTGGGAAGGCATCAACAACTATCAGGTGGGCTATAAGGTGCAGTTGTCAAATGACGCCAGCGAATGGACCGACGTAGCGACTGTCCCGATCGCTGAGCACGAAGAGACAAAGGAACTGGTATTCGACCAGCAGCAGGAAGCACGCTATGTGCGTGTGCTGTGCACCGAGCACACCGGTTATCCCTCCGTCTCGATCTATGAACTGGAAGTTTATGGACCGGACCCGGATGAGGAGCCGGTAGATGAGGACGTCAACCTGGCGCTCGGACGTTTTGCAACAGCTTCTAACGACAACTATGGCAATACGCCGGATAAGGCGGTCGACGGAAAGGTTGGCAAGAGTAACCGCTGGGCCGTTGAAGGCGGCGGCGTTGGCGATTGGCTCCAGGTGGATCTCCGGCAGGTCTGCAAGATTAATTCCGTGAAGATCTTCTGGGAGGGCTTTGGCTCGATTAAGATTGGTTATAAGGTACAGTTGTCAAACGACGGTAAACAATGGACCGACGCGGCAACGGTCCCGATCGCCGAGCACGAGGAGACCAAGACAATCACATTTGAGGAACAGCAGGAAGCGCGCTATGTGCGCGTGCTATGCACCGAGCACAGCGGATATCCCTCGATTTCGATTTATGAGCTTGAGGTTTATGGACCGAAACCAGAACCGTTGCCCGGCGATCTCGATCTGGACCCGGCCAACTATGCGCTTGGCAAGACGGTGGAAGTATCCAGCGAAGAAAGCAACAAAGGCAACGTAGCAACGTACATCACGGATGGCAATCTGGAAACGCGTTGGGCAGCAAATGGCGGAAGCTTCCCGCAGACGGTTACGATTGACCTCGGAAAAGAAGAGGAAATCTCCCAGATTGATACGCTGTTCTACGGCGTAGAGCCGAGAGCGTATCAGTACACGATTTCTACCAGCACGGACGGCGTCACCTTTACCCCGTGCATCGACCGCAGCAACAACACCGAAAGCCAGTGGGTAAAAGATGTGGTTCCGGAAGGGACAACAGCCCGGTATCTCCGGTATGACTTCTCCGGCCTGACGGGCGTCAGCAGTGGCAACGCATCCATCTACGAAGTCCGCATTTGGGCGAAGGATGTCTCCAACATCAATAAGGCGGAGAATCGTTTTGCCGAGGCATCCCAGACCACGCCGGAAAGCAGTGCCGACTATGCGTTGGACGGCGACCTCTCCACCTATTGGGCGAGCGGAAACATTGAGAATACCGCTTCCCTGGAGGTTACGCTTCCCGCAGCAGTTCCGTTCAACCGTCTGAAGCTTCAGTGGAACAACACGGACGCACGTGTGGATTTCCATATCGAGCTTTCCGACAATGGCACGGATTGGAAGTCGATCTATTCTGTAGGCGAACGTGAGATGCAAGCGGAAGAGGAGTTCATCCTGGACGAACAGTATACGTCCAAGTATGTCAAATTGGTGATTGACGCTGTAGAAGGCGGAAATGGCGTAGAACTCTGCGAGTTTGGGCTGTATCAGGATCTGGATTTCGTCGGCAAGATTGACCAGGCGAAGAACCTTCTGAGCTCCATCAAATTGACGGACGAGGATACCAAGCTGGAGATCCCGGAGATGCCGGAAGGCGTTGAAGTGACCTATGGCGGTACCGATTATGAGCAAGTTATCGATGCGAACCGCAACATCCTCAAGCCGTTGGTGGATACCGACGTGATGGTTGAGTACAAACTCGTCAGCGCAACCAACCCGGATGAAACCATTCTGTATGAAGTACCTATGACGGTCCCCGGCCAGTACGACGCGGCCCTTTCGCAGAATGCAAAGCCGAAGGTGCTGCCGGAGCTGCAGCAGTGGTTTGGCCATACGGGGAACTTTGAAATCACCGAAAACAGCCGCATCCTGCTCGATCCTGCATTGGATGAATCGTACAAGGATATGGCGGACCGCTTTGCGGAGGACTATCTGGATATCACCGGCAACCCCATCCAGGTGGAAATCGGCCAAGATTCAGCCGCCGGTGATTTCTACTTCAAGCCGAGCGATATCGAGCTGGAAAAAGAGACCTATGACATGGAGATCGGCGATGCCGTCACCATCCGTATGAGCACGGAGACAGCGGCCTTCTGGTCGACACGTTCCATTCTTCAGATCCTCAAGCAGACTGGCACAACGATCCCGAAGGGCCTGGTGCGCGATTATCCGAAGTACAAGGTCCGTGGGTTCATGTTCGACGTGGCCCGTAAGCCTGTCTCGATGGATTACCTGGAGATGTGGGTCAAGCAGATGTCCTGGTACAAGATGAACGACCTGAACCTGCATCTGTCGGACAACTCGTTTGACTGCACGTATGCCGGATTCCGTCTGGAATCGGATGTGCCGAATCTGACCAGCAAAGACCTCTATTACAAGAAGGATGACTTCCGGAACTTCCTGTTGGATTCCAAGGCGCAGGGCGTGAATATTGTGCCGGAATTTGACACTCCCGGACATTCCCTGGCGTTTGTTTGGGCGCGCCCGGATCTGGGACGCGACGGAAACCCGAACACCAGTTACCTGGATGTCACCAATCCAGAAACCGTAGAATTTATCAAGTCCGTATGGGCGGAGTACATGCAAGAGGACGATCCGGTGTTCCTCGAGGATACTGTGGTCAACATCGGCACGGACGAGTACAAGGGTTCTAATCAGGAAGGCAAGGAAGCGTTCCGGAAATATCAGGACGACCTGTTGCGCTTCATTCGCGACGAAATGAACCATACGCCGCGGCTCTGGGGCTCTCAGACGGAGAACGACGGCGTGACGCCGATCACGGCGGAGAACGTACAGATGTACATGTGGTACGTCGGCTACGCGGATGCCCAGGAGATGTACGACAAGGGCTATCAGATGATCAACATCAACGATGGCGATGTCTATATCGTACCTGGCGCGGGCTATTATTGGGACTATCTGTCTAAGAGCCATATCCTCAATACGTACGACCCGACCAAGATCTATGGCGGCAAACTGGTCGTTCCGGCGGGCGATCCGCAGATGCTCGGCGGTTCCTATGCACTCTGGAACGACAGGACCGGCAAAGGTGAGATCAGCGAAGGCGTGCCGAGAGACAATGGTACCACGGACGTCGAACTGTTTGACCGCATGTTTGACATCCTCCCCACCTTCGGCGAGAAGCTTTGGAGCAGCTGTAAGGACTATGATGTGGCAGCAATTGACGCTTTGACGGAAGAGGTCCTGTATGCGCCAAACACCAACCCGACTTACGAAGTCGACAGCAATACGCAGACGGTCCTGCGCTATGACTTCGAAGATAGCGTAGAAACGCGCGATTCTTCTGCAAATGCAAACAACCTGCTGGGCGAAGGCGTGAACGTATCCTATACGGACGGCCGCGACGGCAAAGCACTGACGTTGGCAGGCGGCGAGAGCTATGTAGAGACGCCGGTTTCGGATGCGCGTATCAATACTACGCTGGATTTCTGGGTCAAGCGCGATGCCGATAGCGACGGCAGCGAGCAGATCTTGTTCGAGTCCTCGATCGGTGCGATCAAGGCCGTACAGAAAGAGACAGGAAAGTTTGGTTTCTCGCGCGACTTCCGTGACTATTCGTTTGACTACACATTGCCCAAGGGCGAGTGGGTACATATTACGATGGTCATGGAATTCACAAAAACCACCCTGTATGTCAATGGAGAAAAGGTTCATACCTTGGAGAATACGGCGACCGGCGGAAACCAGTGGGCGTCTTTGATCACCCCGCTGAACCGGATTGGCAGCACGACGGCAGCCTTTAAGGGCCAGATTGACGATGTGGCATTCTACACCTATGCATCAGCTGCTGATCAGCTGAATGCACTGCCGGTCGACCTGCTGGATGCAGAAACGGGTGTCACCGTCCATGGCGATAGCGGCGTTTTGCCGGCAGACAGCGAACTGTTTGTCGAAGACTTGTCCTCCGGGGCAGCCGTGGACGCACTGAAGAATTCCCTCGCAGGAACGCAGGAGCGATTCAAGGCATATACCGTGGATGTACAGTCCGGCGGCGCAACAGTAACACCCAATGGCGTCGCAACGATTTCCGCACCGGTTCCGGCCCAGCTGAATCCGGATACCCTGCGTGTTGTCGAAGTATCCAATGACGGCGTGATCCGGAATGTGGATTGCACCGTGAAGAACGGCGTTGTTGTATGGCAGAGCGACCACTTCAATGCAGACAGCGCCTTTGTAGTGGTGGGAACCGTGGCATCTAGTTCCGTGGTAATCACCTATAACAGCAAAGACGTCACACTGAAAGTGAACGGCGAGCCGCAGAAGATTGCCGACCTGCTCGGAAAATACGTCATAGAAGACATGACGGATGATATGCAGGTAGAGTTGACGTTTGAACCGCGCAGAGAGGGCGAGCAGTTCCGTGCTGTGACGGTCAACGGCAAGACCGAAAATATCACCGGAAGCTCCTACACGTACACTGTGACGGCAAAAGACGTGGGAACCGAAAGCGATTTCCTGTTTGATGTCACAAACAAGACGATTCTGGAGCAGCTTTATGCATACGCCAAGACTTATGTCGATGATGGCACAGTGGATAAGCTGATCCCGAGCGTAAAAGAAGCGTTCATGAAGGCTTACGATGCTGCTGGAAAGGTTATCGAAGACCCGGCGGCAACGCAGGCAGAGATCGACCAGGCGTGGAGCGACTTGCTGGATGTCATCCATTATTTGGACTTCCAGCCGGGCGATAAGAGCGCCTTGCAAGACCTGTACGATATTTTGAAGAACTTGTCCGAGAGCGATTATACCAGCACAAGCTGGGCGCCGTTCGCGGAAGCCCTGCAACAAGCAGCGGATGTCCTGGCGGACAACGAAGCGCTGGAAAACGACATCACCGCGGCATATGATGCCCTGCTGAATGCGGCTCAGGCCCTGGTAAAAGTTGCGGACCGCACTTCCTTGGATGCTGCGCTTGCAAAAGCAGAGACCGTGGCAAAAGATATCGAGGCTGGAAAGTACTTGCCGGATGGCCAGGAAGAATTCCAAACCGCTTATGCAGCGGCAAAAGCTTTGGATCAGAATGCCACGCAGTCTGCGATTGACGAAGCAGCCCAGGCATTGGTGAAAGCCATGCTGAACCTGCGGAAGATCCCGTCGAGAGAAGAATTGAAAGCATATATTGCAGAAATGGAACGCGTAGACCTGGACGCTTATACAGCGAGCAGTGCCGCAACGTTCCGGAGTGCGCTGGCTGCGGCAAAGGCGGTAGCAGCGGACGAAGAAGCGGATGGACAGATGCTGGCGACAGCGTTCTATCAGCTGCAAGATGCTGAACAGGGCCTGGAAAAGGCGGAGACACCCGCTCCGAATCCTGGAAACGGATCGAAGGGTAGCACTTCCCAGAATTCCTCCAACGCATACGGCGCGGCAGGCGTAGTCTCTGCAGGCCAGAGCGTTGCAGCAGCCGGCGCATATGTGCGCAGCGATACGACCGTAAACTTTACGATGAAGCGTGGGCAGGCATACTGCTTTAAGATGACAGTTTGCAACGGTGATAACACCATGGTCCCGAGCTTTACCGTGGGAGACGGCAGCGTGTTTAAGACGCAGTTCGTTGCACGGATTGGAAACGATTTCTACTATCGCATTTGGGCGGTGGGCGAGAGTGGCCAGTCCTCTGGCATCTATACCACCCTGCCGAATGGCGCACCGCAGAAGCACTGTGTGGTGACCATCGGAGCGTAAGCAATTTTCCTTAGATGCGGAATCAGGCAACAGCCTGGCCGCTACTAGGCAACTATTTGTGTTCCTTTTCTAAATCGTCGCCGTTCGGGCAACCTCACCCCGGATGGCGGACGGGAATCCATAAGCGTTTTTTCTTCTTCCTTCCAAAATATAAAAGGAGCCCGGCTTGTGCCGGGCTCCTTCCTTATATTTAAAGAAAACCACGTGATAGTCGCGTGGTTCAAAAGAAGGCTCGTGCCGATGATATAGAAAGAAAAACTCCTTCTGAATAAGTTTACGGTCTGGAAACTGTAAGAAACAACAGAAGGAGGACATTCAAAAATAAATGACAAGCCGAGTTTCGCACATACAACATGGAATTGCAACCATCACATCGGATTGTCTATCGTAATTTAAACAAATCAGGCCCATGGATTTATCAAAACGGGAAAATCATGTTTCATATGAGCTTGCCTCATGGTGAAGTGTGTGATCTGATCGCCATGGCATCCGCGTTGAAGGATAGGAGGAACGTATTCTACAAAGAAAAAAGCGAGAAGTCAGATGGACTCCCTTGGGATTAAAAGGAGGCAACCGTTCGAAAACCCTTTGCAGAACAGGGGAAGTACGGCATGGCATAAGGCCAATGAAAGGGAAAGGAATATGAACACCTTTGGAAGGGCAGCCGGTAATGGAAATCCCTCTTCAAAGGCTGCAAAAAATAACGGCAAATAAGTCCTCCCCGCCTGGACATAGCTACCGGCCAGCGCCGTAAGGCGCTGGCCGGTAGCTATGGGCTTTTAGCCCTGTGTAAACCACACATTCGACAGGTGGTTTTGATGGTCTATCATAAATATGGATTTCAAGCGGTTGGAGTGATCGGTCCTGTTTCCTCAGTGGAATCCCCTATGTACTCTCCCTCAGCGGAAGCCACCGGGCCGCCGCCAATCTGCATGGTGGGCCCTGTCACGGTGACGGTGCAGCTCACAGATTGGCCCGTTGGAGTAGTAGCCGAAATTACTGTATCGCCAGCACTCATACCCAATACGAAGCCGCCTTGGTCAACGGATGCAACCGCCGGGTTGCTGGAGCGCCAAGTCAAGGTTGGAACTGCCTGGCCGGTTGTAGAAGAGACATTTAAAATAATGGCAGTACCTGTGGAAAGGTTTGCAAAAATACGGTTCATAGAAAGGCCCGCAGCGACCGAAGTACCGGAGCTCCCCTGCGCATATGCGTTCACCGCGTCCGCTAAACTTTTAGCCATGGTGTTGATATTGCTCTTAATCCATGTGACGTCCTGCGCGTTATCGTGGAAAGCAGTTTCAATCAATGCATGGGGCATCGTAGGCAGGTACATCTCCATCAGCGCGTCGTTGTAGGCGAGCTTGATGTTGGATTTGTCTGGATAATTAAAATTCGATTGCAAAACTTTTGCAAAACGTAGGCTTTCCGAGCTCTTTGTATAATAGTAAATACGCGTGCCGCGGGTATTGCCGTTGGCGGCGTTGGAGTGGATCGCCAAATAGAGGTCGCATCCGGTATTTTTGGCTTCGTTCGCACGGTTGGTCAGGAAAGCTTTTTGGGTGGAAGAGGACCCCGTTTGCGCACCTGGCAGGACGTAGTCAATGCCGTAACTCTGCAAGTAGGGGATCATAGCGGTGGCAACCTGCCGCATATAGTATTCCTCGCTGCCGCTGCCGTCGCAATAGGGATTCCAAGGCTGGGCAGACGGGCTTAGGTAGACCTTAAAGCGGCCGTTGGGACCATCGTATTGCTGGGTTGCGATGGTACGCTCCTGTGTAGGCTCTGCTGCCGCGGCCGCAGCGCTGCACAAAGATGCGGAAAACAGGCAGACGGTCAGGCCCAGGGCAACTGCGGAAACAAGTTTTTTCAGTATTCGGTTCATCTTTCTTTCGCTCCATCCTCTCTTTAACACATCGGGTTGTTGAACAGTTCCAATTATATTACAAAAATTCTTTCAATACAACAGAAATTTTGTGATTATGTAAAGCAATTGCATTTCCAACGCCAATCAGGTATACTGTAAAAAAATGGATTTTCAGACGGTTTTTTCCGAAGAAAACCGGTCTGTATTTTTGAGAATGGTGGGATGAATGATGATCGGTATTATTGGTGCAATGGCGATTGAAGTAGAAGAAATTCTTGCAAAACTGGAACATCCACAGACGGAAACCATCAGTGGAATGGACTTTGTGCGCGGCGCCATCCAAGGGGTAGAGTGCGTTGTAGCGCGCTGTAATGTTGGGAAGGTCAATGCGGCGATCTGTGCGCAGACGATGATCCTGCGCTATGCGCCCAGCCGGATTATCAACAGCGGCGTTGCCGGCGGAATCGGCGCGGATGTCAAGATCGGGGACCTGGTCCTAGCGGACGGTGCCATTCAGCACGATGTGGATACCACCCAGATCGGCGACCAGATTGGCATGGTATCCGGAATCAACTTGGTTGTCATCCCCACCTCCTCTGAAATGAATCGGGTGCTTGCCGAGGCTACGAGACGCTGCGCGTACCAGGGAAACGTCCACATTGGGCGGATCGCCTCCGGGGACCAATTTATCAGCAGTGCAGAAAAACTTCATTGGATCGCCTCCACCTTTGGGGCGGTTGCCTGTGAGATGGAGAGCGGAAGTATTGCGCAGGTGTGCTATATCAATGGAACCAAATACACAGCGGTGCGCTGTATTTCCGACAATGCGGATAGCAACGCGGGCGTGGACTATGAGCAATTTTCCACCTTTGCCGCGCATCAGACAACCGAATTGCTTTGCACGGCGCTGCCAATGTTGGAAAATATATAGGAATCGAGCAAGCAGAAATCCCCTACCCATAAAACAAAAGAAACGGACCAGATCTTTCAAAAGATTTCAAAAGATTACAAAAAGTGACAGGGAAAAGGAGGCGGCAGGATATGAAGGTCATCGACATTTCGCGGGAGCTATTTTCTACACCGGTTTATCCGGGGGACCCAGAGCCTCGCCGTGAACTGGTGCGGCGCATGGAGCTGGGGGATTCATACAATCTCTCCGGGTTCTATACCGGGTGCCATTCTGCCACCCACGTGGATGCCCCCCGCCATTTTATCGACGACGGAAAGACGGTGGACGAGCTGGACCTGTCCCGGTTCATGGGGCGCTGCACAGTTGTGTCAGCACACGGGATTGTCACGGGGGCCGACATCGACCGTATCATGCCCTATTGCGAAAAGATCCTATTGTTCAAGGGTGGAGGGGAGGCTTACCTCTCCACAAGCGCTGCATTTGCCTTAGCTGCCGCCGGCGTGACGTTGGTTGGGACGGATGCCTGGAGCATCGGCGCGCCGCATGAGGAGGCGGGGCCGCATGTTGAACTCCTGGGTGCAGATATTCCCATTTTGGAGGGGTTGTGCCTGTCCCATGTGAAGGAGGGTACCTATACATTGGTGGCGTTCCCACTCTACTTGAAGGGGGCGGAAGCCTCCCCTCTCCGGGCAGTGTTGTTGGCGGAAGACGGCGAAGCGGATTAAATTTTGAAAATCAAACGGCGCGGCTCTGCTAAAAGCAGAGCCGCGCCGGTCTGTTTATAGGGGATGTTTGCTCATTTATAATAGCGGATGCTTGCGACGACTTTTCCGATCACGGTGACGTCGGTCGCATAGATGGGTTCATACTCCGGGTTATCGGGCTGCAAGCGGATGCGGTCCGGCTCCCGATACAGATATTTGACCGTCGCCTCATCCTCGATCAGGGCGACGACCATTTCCCCGTCCTCTGCTGTGGATACTTTGCGGGCGATCACAAGGTCCCCGTCCAGGATGCCGGCGCATTTCATGCTTTCCCCGCGCACGCGCAGTGCAAAGTAGTCGTCGGCATTTTGGTTGGGCGGGCAGAAGGGGACATAGCCCTCCACCTCTTCCACTGCGAGGATGGGCTGCCCCGCAGCCACACGGCCAACGACCGGCACCTGTACAGTGGGCTGCTCCCCCACAAGATGGATGGCGCGGTTGAGGCCGGCGTCGCGGCTGATATATCCCTCGCGTTCCAGTGTCTTCAGGTGCGCGTGGACGCTGGACGTGGATTTCAGGCCGGTCGCTTTGCAGATTTCCCGAACGGTCGGAGGAAGGCCGCCCTGTGCCCGGCTTTTTAAATAGTCGTATACTTTCTTTTGGCTTTCTGTCAACATATCGCATCCTCACTTTCCTGGTGGTGGTTTTCGATCCATTTCCGGAGCCATTCGGAAGAGCATGTTAGAAAAATAGATGGGCGCCTGCGAAGGCTTCTATCCATTGCCCCTTTATTATAGAGAAAGGCGGTACACATCTATGAGAATGGTTATTTTAATAGTTCCATTATAACACAGGCGGTCAAAAAATGTAAACGTTTGTTTGTGAAACTTTCGAGGGATTTCTTCCCAAAGCGTCCCTTTTTGGCAATTTCTACGGAAATTCGTTCAAAAAATCTACTGAAATAGTTTAAAGAATATTCATAGCATCGTAACAACTCAAATCGGTAAAGTGGGTATAATAAGAACCGTAATCAAGCAATGGAGCCGCACCAGAACTTGATACATGTTCTACCCTCCTCAATATACCCCTCAAGCTAAGAAGAAAGACCGAATCCGTAAGGGTTCGGTCTTTTTTCATTTGTTGTGTACGGTTCCTATTTTTGCAGCTGCCGCATATTCCCCGAAATAGGTGGCAAAAATAGACTCGGAGGTGCAACGAATGACTAACAACCACTATCAGAAGAACCATTCATCCGGAGGGGCTTCCAAAGGCTTTTACATTGCTCTGGGCGTCTGTTTAATTGCAATCAGTGTGGCCGCCTGGACGACGTATGATAGCGTTATCAACTATGCGACGCCGGAGGAGGAACCATCCAGCAGCCAAACAACGGCCTATCCAGCGAATGAAGCGGTGAGCGGCGTGTTGGAGGTCCCCGGAAGCAGCTCGCCGGGCACGACATCTTCCACACCATCCGCACCGCCGAGCACATCCCCCAGCAGCCAGGCGCCGCAATCCAAAGCGCCGGTTTCCTCGGAAGAGCCCGCCGTAAAGACCACGACGGTTCCATTGTCTTTTTCGTATCCGGTCGATGGAACGGTTGTGCAAAAATTTAGCATCGACAATCTAATCTATTCTAAAACGATGAAAGACTGGCGCGCGCATGCGGGGGTGGATTTCGCTGCGGAATTGGGCACGGAAGTGAAAGCGATCGCCGATGGGACCGTGAAAAACGCCTACCACGACGACCTATTTGGGAATGTCGTATATATCGAGCACGGCGAGACCGGCGGATGCTACTGTGGCCTGGAAACGATGGACGTGAAAGCCGGCGATACGGTCAAGGCCGGTCAAAAAATCGGGACGGTTGGGACAACCCCTTGTGAGAGCGCTGACGACCCACATCTACATTTTGCGGTTAAGAAGTCCGGCAAGTGGATTGACCCCCTCACAATCTTTGAATAGGCGCCCTCGGCAACGTTTAGGGGCATAAAAAGCAGAGTCAAGAGAGGAATCTTTTGACTCTGCTTTTTTGATCTCTGCCTGTAAAGTTTAGAATATATTCATAAAAATTACAAGAATGTTGCTGGAAATATTATTAATTTCGTGGTACACTATATACGAAATGAAAAGGCCCCTTCTTTTCGGTGAAGTGCGTTTCAATTGATGTAACGGGGTGGAGATTAAATTGGATGCGAGTTGTCCGTTCGGGTGAATCCTTAACAGTTTATTCATGAAATAGACACCGAACGTTACCATACCCAGCGGAAATTTTACTATACTTAAATAGACGGGGAAAGAGAACAGACAGGTTTGTATAGCCCGGTTCCCCACGGGCATACGGAATGAGACTGGTAGAAAGGAGGTACATTCGTGAACAGCAGAGGAGCGGTTCTGGTTTGTGTTACAGGCCAGCGCGATTGTGACAGATTGATTAAAGCAGGGAAGCGGATTGCAGAAGAGCGGTCGGTTCCACTGCATGTATTGTGTGTACAGCCGACTTCGGCGGGGTTCGATGCCGACTGTGAGGAGTTGGAGTATCTGCGGCAGACATCGCGCGACGTGCAGGCAGAAATGTCCGTCTATTTTCATGATGACGCAGCGTTGTTGGCAGTCGGGTTTGTAAAACAAATAGGAGCGACTCATATTGTGACGGGAATGGCGGAAGCCCCCGTTAATGGATTTGTGGAAGTCCTTCATAAGCTTTTGCCCCAAATCCCCATTTCCATGGTGGCAAAAGACGGCATCATATATAATATCTGCCCGACAAACAGAAAGGCAGTGCCCGCCAGAATGATGAATGCATAAGCTGGCGGCTGTTCCAGGGGTCCTGGCCTTGTGCCAGGACCCCTTTTTGCTCCCTCTAGATGGCAATTTACATCTCTTAAATTAGCAAGATGGAATTTTGCTTGTCTGCTTGCCATTTCATGGCCAATGCCGTACAATAGACACATCCCTGTGAAATCCGAAGAAAGGAGGGGGATACACAGATGCTCAAAGAAAACCAACGGATTTTTAATGTGACCATGGTGGTGCTGGATGCATGCATCTGCCTGATTTCTATGGTCCTGGCCTTTGTGATCCGTTTTAACGTGTTGGATGGTGGCCATGACCGCATTGGAATCGTCTACTATTTGAGGCTGATGGTCCTGGTAATCCCGTTTTATTTTTTATTGTATCAATATTTTGGCCTGCACGATTCCTTCCGAAGCAAAGCGCTTGTGTCGGAGATCGGAAAAATTGTTCAGGCGAATATGGTTGGTTCGATCTTTATCTTTGTGTTGGTCTTCTTTTTGAAGGAGGTCAACGTTTCCCGAATGGTCGTTGTGCTGTTCGCGGGGATGAATACCCTGTTCGGCTCCATCGAACGAGTGGCGATCCGGAAAATCCTGCGGCGCTTGCGCGAAAAGGGATATAACCTGAAGCAGCTCCTGATCGTCGGCTGGAACCAGGCGTCCGGAGAATTTTACGATAAGATCATGCTGAACCGCAGTCTGGGATACGACGTCTGCGGCTATCTGAGCGGGCAACCGGAAAATGTGGGGAAACGCAACCTTCCCTATCGGGGGACGTTCCAGGACCTTTCCAACCTTTTGGAAAATAAGGAGATCGACGAGGTGGTTATCTCGCTCGATTACGATGAATTCCCGGAGTTGGAGGAGATCATCGATACCTGCGAAAGGGAAGGGGTCAAATCCAGCCTGCTCCCCTTCTATACGAAATTCTTGCCCACCAGGCCGTATATCGACGTGGTGGAAGGCATGCCGCTCATCAACTTGCGCCGCGTGCCATTGGACAATTTGGTAAACGGCTTTTTAAAGCGGAGCTTTGATATTGTGGCTTCACTTTTGGGCCTGGTCCTTCTGTCCCCCGTCTTTTTGGGGGTGGCGATCGGCGTGAAATGTTCGTCCCCCGGTCCGGTGATCTACCGCCAGACACGCATCGGCCGCCGCAAGAGGGAATTTACTATGTATAAGTTCCGTTCCATGAGTACGGAGAACAATGCGGATATGACCACATGGGGAACCCGCAACGACGGACGCCGGACCGGGTTTGGGGCCTTTTTGCGCAAGTACAGCCTGGACGAGCTGCCGCAGCTCTGGAATGTGCTAAAAGGGGATATGAGCCTAGTAGGGCCGAGGCCCGAACGCCCGTATTTTGTAGAAAAGTTCCGGGAGGAGATCCCCCTGTATATGATGAAGCACCTTGTCCGCCCCGGGATTACGGGATGGGCCCAGGTCAATGGCTGGCGTGGGGATACCTCCATTGAAGAACGGATCAAATGTGACATTTATTACATTGAAAACTGGACCTTCCTTTTGGATATCAAGATCTTGTTCCTAACCATATTTAAAGGAATTGTGAACAAAAGCGAAGATCTCTGAAAAGGAAGGGATTCTGTGCTATAATGATTCCATAAATGCCTGTGAAAACGAAGATTTCCGCGTGGATAGAGCGTTGCGGCTACCCCAAAGCAGAGGGGACTGCCGTATTGCCGTTTGGCGGAAGGGTGTGGAAATAGGGAGGAGACAGCTTTGCTGCCGTATGTTTTGCTGTTGCTGTTTCTTGTTGTGTCTGGATTCCTCTTATGCGAACGGAATCCAAGCAGGAGGAAAGACGCGATTTACTTGGGGATCGCTTCCTTGGGGTTGATTCTCTTTGCTGCATTCCGCGGGGAGACGGTTGGCATTGACTATCCGATGTATCAGACATACTTTGAACAGATGCATCGGGAGGGATGGCAATTTTTGACCGGGCCACAGAATGAATACCGCATGGAGTTCGGCTTTAGCTTTCTCAACTTTGCGATTTCCCGGTTTACCGGGGATGTCCACGTCTTTATGGCGGTTGCGGCAACGATCCTGGTGCTATTGGCGGCCATTGCCATCTATCGGGATTGTTCCATTCCCTGGGTGGGGATGTTTATCTTTGTAAGTTTCCATTTTTTCGGCAATTCCATGAGTTTTATCCGGCAGTCCTTCGCCATTGGGATTTTCTTATTCGCCATTCGCTATCTCAAGGAAAAGCGTTTTGTGCCATATCTGTTGATCGTATTGCTGGCGGCGACGTTCCACAAGTCCATCCTGCTGCTGATTCCCTTCTATTTTTTGGCGCAGGTTCCCATTTGTTGGAAAACCCTTGCGGTGTATGGGACAGGGACGATTCTAATTATGGCCTTCTTCTGGCCGATTTTCGAATTTATCACCCAATTTGTTTACCAGTTCTATGCAACGGAGGAAGGGCTTTATTTCCTGCGTGGGCGCGATTGGCAGACCGCGTTTATCCCCGTATCCTTGGCGGTTGTGGCCCTTTTGTTGAAAGGCCACCTACTGCGGCAGAACCCACAGAATGGGGCGCTGGTCCATCTGGCGGTATGCACGGGTTTGCTCTTTATTTTAACTTGCCAACATTATATTTTTCAGCGGATTGGAAATATTTTCTTTGCCGGCGCGATTTTTTTGCTCCCCGAGCTCCTTAAAGGGATCCGGATCGAACCCGCTGCGGACGAGGACTTGGAGCAGCGGAGGTTCCAGATGCGGTCCGAACGGAAGCAGCAGATGCGGGAGCGCCGGAAGAGGAAGAGTGTGGAGAACTGGCACCGGCAATATTATTATTACAGCCTCGGCGTTACGCTCTTTTTTGGCACCCTATATTATATCTGGTTCCTGCTGCAGAACCGCATCAATCTGATTCCCTATGTGACCTTTTTTTAAAGAGGATATTTGTGCTTAGAGGCGCAATATAAAACGATAAGAAAGAGGGCGACTATATGTGGGCATATGCCATCATTGTATTTAGCATCTTAATTCTTGGCCTGCTTTTGGGGGAATGGAAACCGAGCCGGAAAAAGGAGATTTTATACCTTTGTATTTCCTCGGTGATCCTAATTGTTTTTTCTTCTATCCGGGCGACCAACGTGGGGATTGATTATTTCCAGTTTTATGTGCCGTTTTTTGAGAATGTCCACAGCGGCGGTTGGGGGTATTTAATCAGCGATGCGAACACCTACCGGTCTGAATTTGGGTTCAGCCTGTTGACATATCTGATTTCCTTTGTTACGGGAAACCCCTTTGTTTATGCGGCGGTGATCGCTGTTTTTATGGTCGGCCTGACCGCGCTAGTGCTCTATCGGGACTGCCCGAAACCGTGGGTTGGGATGTTCATTTTTGTCGCCTTCAACTTCTTTGGGAACACGCTGAGCTATCTCCGCCAGTCTTTGGCAATCGCTATTTTCCTATTTGCCATTCGCTATATCAAGGAAAAGCGGATCGTCCCATACATGTTGCTGGTTTTGTTGGCGGCGAGCTTTCACAATTCCCTGCTGCTGGTGATCCCCATCTATTTCCTGGCGCAGATTCCGGTCAACCGGGTTTCTATGGGCGTCTATGCGGGCGTTACGGTTCTGGTACTGATCTTTTCCTGGCAGCTCTTTGACCTGGTCACGCAGTTTGTCTATCAATATTATGCGACTGAGCAGAACCTCTACTTTATGAATGGCCGCGACTTCATGACGGGATTTGTGCCAGTTTTGGCCATGGTGATGATCATCGGCTTCAAAAAACTGTTGCTCAAACAAAATCCAAGGAATGTGGTTTTGGTCAATCTTGCCATGTATGCAGGGATCTTTTTCATCTTGACCTGGAAGCATTTCCTGTTCCAGCGGATTGGCAATATCTTCTTTACCGCTGCGATTTTGTATATCCCGGAGCTGTTGGCTGCCTTGCAATCCACCGCCACCGAAGAAGAGAAAGAAAAACGCTTTCTGGCGGGCAAAGGTAGCTGGCGCAATTATGGTTATTACTATGGTTTGGCGGCTGTCATGGCCTTTGGGTTGATCTATTACTTCTGGTTCATCGAGCAAAACCGCATCAACCTCTTGCCGTTCTATACCGTCTTCCAGGAGATCCAGGTGAGCGCTCTGCGCGTACAGGCGATTACGACGACCATCCTGAATACTTTGGTGCAAACCTTTGGATAATAAGAAGGAGACGCTCTTTTTACAGAACGTCTCCCGTTTCTTCTATGGACTTCTCAACCGAGCGCTACGTCTAAAATCATCATCACCAGGAAACCAAGCATGACGCCCGCCGTCCCTGGGTGGGAATGTTCGCCGAGGTGTGCTTCCGGAATAAGTTCCTCCACCACAACATAGATCATCGCGCCTGCGGCAAAGGAAAGGAACCAGGGCATCAATGGCGTCACCGAACCAGCGATTAAAACCGCCAATAGGCCGCCAATCGGTTCGACAATCCCGGAGAGCGCCCCGTATGCGAACGACCGGGTGGCCGACAAGCCTTCTTGCCGCAAGGGAAGGGAAATTGCTGCGCCCTCTGGAAAATTTTGAAGGCCCATTCCGAGGGCCAATGCCATTGCAGCCGCCAACGTCACCGGCGCGCCTTCCTGTGCGACAAGCGCAAAGGACAGGCCGACTGCCATGCCTTCGGGGATATTGTGCAGCGTCACGGCAAACACCAACATGGTCGTACGCTTTAGTGAGGAAGAAATCCCCTCCGGTTGGTCGCTGCCCGGGTGCAGATGGGGAAGGAGCCGGTCGAGCAGCATTAAAAACAGGCCCCCCAAGACAAAACCACCCGCTGCGGGAATCCATCCGATTTGCCCCTGCTCCTCTGCCATTTCAATCGAAGGGATCAGCAGGGACCATACGGAAGCGGCAATCATGACGCCGGCGGCAAATCCTAAGAAAATGCGCTGTAGATTTGCCTTTACCCCTTTGCGGAATAAAAAAACCATAGCTGCGCCCATAGCGGTACAGAGGAAGGTGAATCCCGTCCCGATCAAGGCCAGCCATGCGGGATGCAATCCTTGCATGGACGTCCTCCTTTTCCGACTCCCGATATATGGATTATAATCACGAGAATCGTTATTATGATTATAGAGGAGGAACGTTTGAAATGCAATGGAATTTTTCGCAGGCCCTCCCATCTGGTTCCATCGGAGGGAGGTTTCTACTTTTACCGGTTGGAATTGGGCACAGCGGCCAAGGAACCCTTTTTGTATTTCATCCTGGTGGCCATGCCGCCGCGGATATGCCGCTGCGCTTTGTTTACCTCTAGCACATTTTTTACTTCCCGATAGAGCTGTGGATCGACATATTTTAAACGCTGGGCGACATCTTTATGTACCGTGCTTTTGCTGACGCCAAACTTTTTGGCTGCTTTTCGGACTGTGGCCTTGTTTTCGATGATATATTCGCCGAGCTCGACAGCGCGCTCTTCAACGATGCCTTTCATGGTACGCCCCCCTGTTCTAGTTAGGGCATGTTCAGATTGCAAGCTCAAGACATGGAAAACGGTGCGGTTTTCGCTTGAACGCGCCCTATGCTACCAAATATATGTGGGGGGACCCGAGAATATGAAGGGGCCGTCCTCTGGCGGTTGTTCTGGGGTGCGGCCTATGATATAATTCTAAAGAATGAGCTTTACTGTTGGAGGGACAAAGAATGGATGCCCCAAAGGTCAGTGTGATTGTACCGGTTTACAACTGTGAGGACTATATTGCAAGGTGCATACAGTCCCTATTGGCGCAGACATTACGCGAAATAGAAATTATCGCGATCGACGATGGGTCAACGGACAAATCGGGTGCGATATTGGATCGATATGCTGAAAAAGACCAACGCCTTCGCGTATTTCATCAGAAAAACGGCGGGGTGTCCGCAGCACGGAATAAGGGGCTTCAATACGCGCAAGGAACCTATATCGGTTTTGTGGATGGGGACGACTATGTAGAACCTGATATGTACCAAGAGCTCTTGGCCGCTGTCGATCATCGGGCAGAAGTCGCGATATGTGGTTACGACCTGCAATTTGTTGGACATCGGGAAACTCGGCCATGTCAAGGGGCGCCCCTGATCCGAATCACATCTCCATCGGATTTTTATATGCAATATTTTTGGAAGTCTCCAAATCTGTGGGATAAAATTTATTGCAGGCAGATGATCGAGCAAAGGCGGGTATCTTTTTCCGGTGATGTTGGAGAGGATCTTTTGTTTAACCTGGAACTGCTCCCCCATTTAAAGACCGCAGCGATTGTACAAAAGGTTTTATATCACTATGTACAGAGAAAAAACTCTATTATTCACAGAGGTAATTGGAAAATCCTGCGGCAAGGAGATCTTTTCGAAAACTATCTTGTGAAGTTCTGTGGGAAAGCATCTATGGAAGAGGAGCAGAGCCCTCTACTTTATATTTCTTTCTTCTCGGTGTTAACGGGTTATTTGTGCTCTGCGAAGACAGCTTCGAGGCCATTTGGCTCTCTAAAACATCATATTTATAAATTGACTTGGGACACACAATTATGTGCGATTTGCGAAAAAGCCATGCAGAGTGGGGAGTTGTATAAACTGAGAAAGAAATGTTTGATCACGCCAGCGTTTTACCAGATCGAAAAGTGGCTTTGTTTTTTGCTGAAGCACCGGATGGTCCGTGCTTCTTCAGCGGTTATTTGGATGATAAGCCGGTTGTATGTAAAAAGTCACTTGGAGGATGAAACAATACTTTTCGCATAGTGATCAAAAGGACTCGGTTGACGGCAAAGACCGATTTACCTCAAGCGTATGCTTCATTTCGGAATGGCAAAATTGATAGGGATTGGTAAATTGTGGGTGTGAAAGGAAGTGGCTATTCGCAGTGAAAACGTTATTATCTATTTGCAGATATTATGGTTTAAAGGGAACAGCCGCAAAAGTTTGGGAAAAATATGTTGTTGACCGAAAGCGTTTTCACACAGACGGGAAGACGGAAGTACCCACTTTTCCACCTTGTCCAGAGAGAGAACTTCCGGTTATAAAAGAGAGGGTTCAACCGTTCTGTATCTATTATTTGGTCCATTATTTTTATCCGAACCGGCAGGGCGGGACGGAGCGCTTTGTATTCAATATGGCGCGGGCCCAACAGGAAAAAGGGCACCGGGTAAAAGTTTTTACTCTGGGTACGGCAGATTGTAACGAGTACCCATTTTCAGTAGGAGATATCCTGTATCGGACCTTCCTCTTTGAAGGGCTTGAAGTGGTAGAGTTTCGCTATCGCAAGACACCTTATGGGTTGTTTTATAAACGCATCGATCCGAATGATCGATCCATGCATCGTTTTGCCATGTATTTTCTGAAGCAGGATTGTCCGGACATGGTGCATTGTGCCTATCCGCAGCCGATGGCGGCGTTTTTGCAGGCGTGTACAGAGCGTGAGATTCCCTATGTTGTGACATTGACGGACTTCAATATTTTCTGCCACTATGCTACAATGGTAGACCGGCAGGGACATTTTTGCCCCGGCTGTAAACAGGGACGGCGATGCGCAGCGGTATGCAAAACGAATACGGTTCCGGACTTTTCCCAGCGTTATAGATATGCAGCTCAACTTTTGCAAAAGGCTGCTGCTGTTTCCGTACCCTCCGAATTTGTGGCGTCCGTGGTTCATCAGGAATTTCCGGAGGTTGTGCCATATGTGATCCCGCATGGGATTGCACCCGAATTTTCTTTTTCCCGTGGGCCGGTCAATCGAGTCAAGGCTTTTGCGTATGTAGGCACCTTTTCGGAATTGAAAGGAATCCATATGCTCATTGCTGCTTTCCGACGCCTGTCTGGAGCTTATACATTGGAGCTGTATGGGACAGGAACGGATGCCTATGAACGGCAATTAAAGCAGCTAGCAGGAAACGATCAAAGGGTTCACTTTCGTGGGCCGGTTGCGTTTAAGCGCATGCCGGAGATTTACCGAACACACGATTGTATTGTTGTCCCCTCCCTGTGGTATGAGACGTATAATTTCGTGGTTCGTGAGGCAATCGCTACAGGATGCTTGGTGGTGGCTTCCCAGATGGGGGCAATGCCGGAAGCGATACAAGAGGGGAAGAATGGCTTTCTTTTTAAAGCAGGGGATGAAGACGCACTGCTGAATGCCTTGGAATGCGCCGCTCATTTCTCCGGCGATGGTTTCCCGTCGAGGCAACCGTCTACGATAGAGGAAGCAAGCAAGTATGAAGCGATCTACAGGCAATATGTTCCTATAAAATAATGTATGAGAGATTTGGTGACGATCATGAAGCAGTTTTTAAAAAAGATTCTTCCTCCACCGACTGCTTCCTTCAATCGGGAAGTAGAGCATATCCTTACGGCAATGCAGTCGAATCATCAGGACTTATCCAAAATACATGAAGAAAATGTTAGACTTCAGAGGGAAATTGCTGCGTTAAAGCAAGAAGTATCGGACTTGAAAGGATCGAAAGCACGGCTTACGGAAGAAATACGGTTGCAGACAAATCAAACGAACCGAATGCTTGCAGAGCGCAAAACGGCAGAGGACACGTTGCTGAAGGACCTAAAAGGCAGGCAATCGGAAGTATTGTGGGGCGAAATTTTTCGGGATACCATTGTAAATAGCATTTGGCTGAAAGATAAGAGCTTTTCGCCAGGCCGTTGGGCGGCAGGTTATCCATTTTTATATGCGCTTTATCGTGTTTTGGACGAGGCGCGACCAAAGCGGATTTTGGAACTTGGATTGGGCCAGACGACTCGGATGATCGGCCAATATGCGTCGGCATTTGAAGATGTACAGCATATCGTTATTGAACACGATCCGGAATGGATTGCATTTTTCAAGAGAAGCTTTTCGTTTGGAGAACGTACAACTCTCTTACAATTGCCTCTGGAGGAAAGCGCGTATTTGGAAGATAACAAGGTCCTATCTTATAAGGGGTTTACAGATGCCTTAGAGGGAAAATCATTTGATCTAATTTCGATTGATGGCCCTTTTGGAGGGAATGCAAAAATATACTCGCGTGTGGATGTCTTGCGATTATTCCCGAACTGCCTGATGGACTCTTTTGCTGTGTTGTTGGATGATTTCGATCGTCTGGGAGAACGGCGGACTATGGCGAAAATGGAGCTGAATTTAAAGGATCATGGGATTGCCTATCATGTGGGTAGGTTCGTCGGACAGAAAGAGACGCGGATATTGACCTCAGAAAATTGGAAATTTTTGTGTTCGATGTAAATCGTACAATGATCATTAAGGAGATTTTTTCATGAAACAGAGTTGGGTTAATGTAGCGTTTATCTGTGATAGTGGTTATGTAATTCCTACAGTTGTGGCAATGCATTCGCTGATCCTTAATAAAAATATCAATACGAATTATCACATACATCTAATTGAAACGGATCTAGATCAATCAGCCATTACATTGTTTAAAGAACTGGAATGTGATGATGTGCGTATTCATATCGTTCATGCTTCTGTGGATTCATTAAAAAAGTTGCATACATTTGATAGCCATTCGCATTGTGTAGCTACGGTAGCAGCGTTACTAAAATTCTATCTCCCTACCTTATTGCCAGAATGTGAAAAGGTTTTGTATTTGGATGGAGATATCCTTGTATTAAAAGATTTATTCGACTTATATTCATATGATTTTTCTTTGAATCATGAATTAGCATGCGCTGTTATAGATAGTGGCAGTATATATTATAAGCATAAATATGTGCAGCAAGTTCAACACTATTTTAATTCAGGAGTAATGTTGCTGAACTTGGCGAGAATGAGAAACGAAAGTATCTCGGAAGTATTGGTTCAAAAAAAGCAGGAATTAAATGATTCATCATTAATGGATCAGAATGTGTTTAATTTGGTTTTTGATGGGCAAGTGCACTTGTTATCCATACAATATAATGTCTTATTAGTAAATCTTATACGAGCGAAAAAGAAGTATAAATTAGAGGATATCAATGTTACGTACGGAAGTAATTACTCTAGTTTAGGAGAAATCATAGAATTTGCATCTATTGTTCATTTTTCTTCGAAAGACAAGCCATGGAAATATCAGGATGTTCCATGGGCGGACGAATGGTACCATTATTTTCAAGGGTCACCGGTTGGAGATAAAGTTCTAGAAAGAAAATGCTTAGAAGATGAAAATCTACAAAATGAAGTAGCTGGGGAATATGGAACTTCTCGATTAAAAGGGCATACACCAAAAGTGTCAATTGTGATGCCTGTATATAATGTGGAAAGTTATTTGGAAGAGAGTTTACAAAGCATATTAAGCCAAACTTTCCAAGATATCGAAATTATTTGTGTAAACGACGGGTCCACAGATCGTTCAGAAGCGATACTGAAATCTATAGCCAAAAAAGATCTACGAGTTATCGTTATTAATCAGAGTAATCAAGGCCAATCTGCGGCAAGAAATGTGGGTGTTAAAACAGCACATGGAAAGTACATTTATTTTATGGATAGTGACGATAAGCTAGAGGAGAACGCTATAGAGATTTTATATCGAGAAGCGGAAAAGGAGGAGTTGGACTTATTGCTTTTCGATGGGACATCGTTTTATGAAACATCGGAACTTGAAAAACAATTTCCACAATATAAAACGTATTATAAGAGGACTTATAAGTATAAAAAGGTACGATTAGGTTGCGATCTATACGTTGAGATGGTTAGAAATGGTGATTTTAAAGTCTCTCCATGCCTTCAGTTCTTCAATAGGGATTTTTTGTTGAGAAACAATATATGCTATAAAAATGGAATTATTCATGAGGATAATTTATTTGCGTTTATAAGTATCTTACAAGCAAACCGAGCAGCGCATATACCGGATGTTTTATTTATTAGGAGAGTACACGAAAGCTCTACCATGACTACGGAAGTGGGATTTAAAAATTTTAAAGGATATTTTATATGTGCTATCTTGATGATGCAATTTTTAAGCAATCGATCGTTTAAAAGCGCTGTCGTTTTAGCAGCATCTCAACAGATAAGTTCTTATATAAAAACTGCACGTAATATTTATATGCAATTAACTAGGAAAGAACGGGCAGAAATACATGATTTATCTGAAGTAGAAAAGTTGTATTTTCAAAAACTGGTCCAAGACGCTATTAACCCAACAGCTTATGTTGAAAGGAATAGTGGAAATACAGAAGCTATTTATCAAGAACTTCAATTCTATAAAAAAGAGCTGGAAAATGTAAAAAAATCGTTTTCTTTTAGAATTGGACGTTTTATTACTTTTATCCCCAGGAAGATTCGAGGGACAATCCGGTGTTATCGGGAACATGGACTTATGTATACGCTCCATTGTATTTTTTATGGTTCACCGTAATGGGGGTTAGACGATGGATACACCAAAGATATCGGTTATCATTCCTGTCTATAATGCGGAGAAATATTTAGAAAAGTGTTTGGATAGTATTTTGCAGCAAACCTTTAGGGAGATAGAAGTGATCTGTGTAGATGATGGTTCTCAGGATGCTTCAAAACAAATACTTCGGAGATATGCTTCCCAAGATGCACGTGTAATTGTTGTTGAGCAGAAAAATATGTATGCAGGAGTAGCTCGGAACCGAGGGATGGAGCTTGCAAAGGGAAAATATTTGATCTTTTTGGATGCGGACGATTTCTTTCACCCAGATATGTTGAGGAGGGCTTACGCATGCAGTGAACAATACAGGGCAGATATTACGATATTTAATGTAAAATGTTTTTCCGACCAAACAAAGATTACTTTTAAAGGAAAGTGGTTATATAATAAAGATTTAATACCGCAAAAGCAGCCTTTTTCAATGCATGATATATATTCTCAAATTTTTCAAATCACAACAGCGGCGCCGTGGAACAAATTGTTTAATAGGGAATTCATACAAAGGGAACAAATCCTTTTTCAGGGGACACGTAGTACAAACGACGTATATTTTGTAAATTTGGCGTTGGCACTTGCAGAGCGGATTGTCACAATTGACCGCTCTTTATTGTATTACCGCGTAGATACAAAAAATAATTTGCAAAACACACAAGAACAATCCCCCCTTGACTTTTATACAGCATGTAGAGCTTTAAAGAAGTCTTTAGAGCAGAGAAAGGCCTTTCAGAATGTAGAGCAAAGCTTTGTAAATTTTGCTTTAAGCTGTACAATGAATGCTCTACGAAAGGTAAAGAACGAAGAGAGCTTTCGGGATATATGCGAATGTTTTCGGAGAGAGATTGCTATGGAATTAGGCATCCATTCTCATATAGAGGATCGTGATTATTTTTACAACGATGAAGATTATAGAATTTTGATCCATTTATGTAACGCATCCATTCCTAGCAATAAGGATTCTATTTTTAATTTAACAGGGTCTAACAACCTTGATAAGAAGCCGTTACCCGGATTACGGAAGTGGCGAGGAATTCTTTTGTGTTTCTATCATCACGGATTGTTCTATACTTTAAATGAAGTATTAAAAACGTTAAAAAATAGATTAGGGTGAACGAACATGTTACAAAAAATGCGGAAATACCAGTTCCTCTTTGAGGAGCTGGTAAAAAGAGATTTTAAGAAAAAGTACAAACGCACCGTATTGGGGATGTTTTGGAGCGTCCTATCCCCTTTGCTGATGTTGTTGGTCATGAGTTTGGTTTTTACGCAGTTCTTTGGGCGGTCTACGCCCCATTATACGATTTATCTTTTTAGTGGACAGCTGGTATTTTCCTATTTTACCGATGCGACAAATAGTGGTATGTCCTCGTTGATGGACAATTCCACAATATTTTCAAAAATTAATGTACCCAAATACATGTTTTTATTGTCGAAAAACGTCTCGTCCTTCATCAATTTTTGTTTGACATTAGTCGTGTTCCTTCTCTTTGTGGCGATCGATGGGATTCCATTCCGTTGGACCTTCCTTTTGCTGCTCTACCCAATCGGATGCCTGGTTGTGTTCAATATCGGCATGGGACTTATCCTATCTGCGCTGTATATGGTTTTCAAAGATGTCAAATATCTCTATACGGTGGTTACACAGGTCATTATGTATTTTTCTGCAATCTTCTATAACATAGAAGCGTTTTCTCTGCACATCCGCTATCTGTTCTATCTAAATCCTATTTTTGTTTATATCCGCTATTTCCGCAAGATTGTAATTGAAAACGATATCCCGGAGCCGAGTTTCCATCTATTGTGCGCCTTTTACGCGTTGGTTGTCTTATTGATCGGTGCATTCATCTATAAGAAATACAATTATAAGTTCCTGTATTATGTGTAAGGAGGCATTACGATGATCATAGAAGCGAAGGATGTCTCCATCCGCTATATCCTAGGGGACTTTAAAGACATCGGGATCAAGGAGTATGTGCTCCGCAAAATCAAGCGGAATTACCACGTACGGGAATTCTGGGCCGTGGACGGCGTATCGTTCACATTGGAACGCGGGGACATGCTTGGGATCATTGGCAGCAATGGCGCGGGAAAATCCACGCTCCTAAAGGCTGTCACCGGCATTATGGTGCCAACAAAGGGCTGGGTCAAGGTCAACGGTTCCATTGCCGCGTTGCTGGAATTGGCCAGTGGCTTTGACGGGGATTTGACCGTGCGCGAAAATACGTATCTGCGCGGGGCGATGCTCGGCTATACCCGCAAATTTATGAACGAAAAGTATGAGGAGATCATCGACTTTTCGGGCTTGCAAGAGTTTCAGGACCGTCCCTTCAAGCAGCTCTCCTCCGGTATGAAATCCCGGCTGGCATTTTCCATTGCCTGCTTGGTACGGCCGGATGTCTTGATTCTGGATGAGGTCCTCTCCGTAGGCGACGGCGCGTTCCGGAAAAAGAGCGAAGAAAAAATGATGGAGATCATCAATGGCGGCGCAACCACAATCTTAGTTTCCCATCTGTTGGAGCAGGTGCGAAGTATGTGCAACAAAGCCCTTTGGCTGGAGCGTGGGAAGCAGATTGCCTTTGGTGACGCCAACGAGCTCTGCGACCGCTATGAAGAATTCTTAAGCCAAAAAAAATAGGCGAATTTTTGGAAAAGTGGCATTAAGAGGCGCATTAGCCTCTTTACTTTATCTCGCTAATCTAGTATTATATTGGTATATCACCCCTCCACACTCCCGGCAGCGGTCCGGCGCGGCAGCGGAGGGGCTTTATCTGACTTTTGAGAGATTTAAGAAGGAGAGAGTACGCATGAAAAAACTGTGGGGAATTTTTCTGGCGGCGCTGATGGTCATCGGCTGCGTGGGATGTGGCAACGGAGCAACAGGGAATGGAGACGACGCTGCGGGATTGGCCACGAATGGCGATATGGCGTCGGAAACCGGAGGAGAGGCGGCTGACGAATCTTGGACAAAGGTCGAAAGCGCGGGCCAGCTCATACTGGGCTTGGACGATGCATTCCCGCCGATGGGCTTTGTCGATACGCAGACCGGCGAATTGGTTGGGTTTGACATCGATGTAGCAACCGAGGTGTGCAGCCGGCTGGGGATTGAGCTGGTCACACAGCCCATCGATTGGGATAGCAAATCCGCAGAGCTCAGCAATGGGAATGTCGACTGCCTCTGGAACGGCTTCAGTGAAACGCCGGAGCGCGCAGAGGAATTTAATCTCAGTATCCCTTATATGAAGAACGACCAGATCATCTTAGTGAAATCCGATTCCACCTATCAGGGTTTGAACGATCTGGCGGGAAAGATTGTCGGGGTGCAAGCGGATTCTTCTGCTGAGGTTGCGCTGAATGAGAACCCTGACTTCAAGGATACGCTTCAAGAAGTCGTACAGATCGACGACTATTCCAAGGCTGTTATGGAAATCCAGAATGGAACCATTGATGCGATTGCCATCGACGAAGTGGTGGCGCGCTACTATTTGCAGAACAACCCCGGCGCCTATACCATCTTGCAGGATGAAAACGGCGACGACGCTTCCCTGGCAGAGGAAAACTATGTCATCGGTTTCCGCAAGGGCGACGACGCTTTGAAGGAAAAAGTAGAGGGCGCTTTGAAAGAGATGTCGGCAGACGGCACGTTGGCGGAAATCTCCAACAAGTGGTTCGGGGAAGACGTCACAACGATTCCGGCGGAGGAATAAGAAGCAATTTCCATGAAAAGGGCTGAAAAGGAGGTGGTTGCAGCGTGAATTACCAGGTATTGCTGTCCCAGATGTTGGAAGGGACGCTGATGTCGCTGCGCATCTTTTTTTCCACGCTGCTTTTTTCCTTGCCACTGGGATTGTTGGTGGCGCTGGGACGTATGTCCAAAAATCCGATCATTAATTTGCCTGTGCGGTTCTACATACTGGTGATGCGCGGTACGCCGCTGATGCTGCAATTGCTGTTTATCTTTTATGGCTTAAAGCCCATTTTTGGTATTCAGCTCGACCGCGTGATTTCCGCGCAGGTGGCATTTGCCTTAAATTATGCCGCCTATTTTGCAGAGATTTTCCGTGGAGGAATCGAAGGAATCCCGCAGGGACAGCATGAGGCGGCAAAGGTGTTGGGCTTTACCAAGAAACAAACCTTCTTCCGAATTGTTTTGCCGCAGGTGGTCAAGCGGATCATCCCGCCGATGGGCAACGAGTTCATCACATTGGTCAAGGATACATCGCTGGCCCAGGCGATCGGCGTGGTCGAATTGCTGCGTATTACGGAAAATTGGGTATCTTCGGCGGTCGACATGACCCCATTCCTGATCGCGGGTATTTTCTATCTGGTGATGAATGGCATCGTGACGCGCTGCTTTACCGTGGCAGAAAAGCGCCTCAGCTATTACCGTTAGGAGGGGAAGGACCGTGGAGATATTACAGGCAGAACAAATTCGAAAGAGCTTTGATGGAAACGAAGTGCTGAAAGGGATTTCTATCTCTGTGAATAAGGGCGAAGTACTGGCGATCATCGGCCCTTCCGGTTCCGGGAAGAGCACCTTTCTGCGCTGCGTCACCCAGTTGGAGACGGTCGATTCCGGCGCCATCACCCTGTGTGGGGAGACGTTGGTCAAAAACGGGCCGGATGGGAAGGCGGTCTATGCGGATAAAGCGACATGCAGCCGCATTGGTCTGCGCATTGGCCTGGTGTTTCAGAATTTTAACCTGTTCCCGCATTTTTCTGTGCTGCGCAATATTACGGAAGCTCCGGTCCGTGTGCTGGGAAAGAAGCGGGAGGAGGCGGAGGCAACCGCGCGCGAGCTATTGAAAAAAATGAACCTGGCGGACAAGGCGGACGCCTATCCCTATCAGCTTTCCGGAGGACAGCAGCAGCGGGTTTCCATTGCGCGCGCGTTGGCCATGGAACCGGAAATCCTGTTTTTTGACGAGCCAACTTCCGCGCTGGACCCTGAGTTGACTGGGGAGATCCTCAAGGTAATCCGGGAGCTTGCCGCAGAGCATATGACCATGGTGGTCGTTACCCATGAGATGAAGTTTGCCCACGATGTGGCCGACTATGTGGTGTTTATGGATGACGGCACGATTGTCGAACAGGGAAAACCGGAACAGCTCTTTGACAGCTCCACCAATGAACGCACCCGCGCGTTTTTGGCGCGGTATCACGATATGTAAAAAAGACTCTACAATCACTATCCTAAGCTGTAGAATAGCGATTGTAGAGGATTATTTTTATGTACACATATGGCATCTAAAGTAAGCGATGACTTCTTTAGATGCCATTTTATTATTAAATGATATTAATTAAAAAATATTGACTAATAGTAAAAAATATAGTAAATTTATATCAGAAAGGGTGATTTCAATGAGAAAGATTGATTTATAAATTGTACATAGACAATACAAGGAGGTAATATTATGAAAAAGAGTATATTTACTTTATTGACGATCGCTTTGCTGTTTTGTAATAAATACGCAGACAGTATTTGCAATTCCGCAACCTTTTATTAGAAAATTCTCTATAGAGTCGTTGCAGGGAATCTGTCCAAGTGAATATGTCAGTGCGAATGCCGCATCACTTGCAAAGGGGAAGATGTTGCTTCGTTCAAAAGGCAGAGGGGAAATATCCATAAAACGTTGGCAACAAAGCGGACAATCTTACAGCAATGACTTAATGCAGGTACAAAATGTTGATATAGGAACATATGGTTGTATGCTTACAAGTTTTACAATGGTTGCAGATTATCTGAGAAATTTAGATTATGATCCTGGACGGGTCAATAAGATTATTACAACGGCCGCTTGTCCTTTTCAATCTGTCGTCGCAGGTCAACGTTGTAGCTTATCAGTAGATGTGAATGAATTTAAAAACGTATCTGTAGCCGATACAGCGGCTTATGTCGCGGATGGAATCAGTCAAGGCTTGCCAGTGATTATTGGAATGGAAAACAGCTATACAACGCATTTTGTAGTCGCATATGCTTATAGCAGCGAATTAGTTTATATTAAGGATCCAGCATCCGACAATAAAGCAACTTTACAGGACTATACGAATAATGGATATTGGGTGAATCGAATTTTAAGGTATAGCTATTAATCATGCAAAAAGGAGCTTGTTATGAAGTGGACTTTCTTCTTTGGAGCGGTGGTTTTCTTATGCTTTGCGTTGCTTGCTTGCACAACGGCCCCAGGGCCCTCGGATGATCGTTTTGATAAGGGGAGTCCCCTTTCTTCTGCTGGGCCGTCGGAAATCCCTGTGGGAACATCAACGCCGGCAGAGCCGGACGCCATTCAGGAAATCCAAGGATACTCCCTGAAAGATGCCGGATTGACGATCACAGCGGATCAGGTTTTTTCCGACCCCAATACAGATCAAAAGCGCATTATATGGGACACATGGCACATGGAGGATGCGACACAGGAATGGTTTTCTGTAAAACGCGCAGATTATGGAGGAAATCTCACCTTTGTGACGGTTGAAACCACAGAAAGTGGAATCGATTATACCTCCCACGTGATGTTCCTTTTACAATGCTACCGCGGCGAAGATTTGGCAGATGGAAACACCATACAGATTCAAGGGGAACAAGTCCCAGTAGAGGAACTCCGCGAAAAAGAGGTCTGCGAAGTTGATGGGTGGATGGTGTGTGACCTGACCAGCTATGTACTGCCGGAAGGGTTTCCAGCGACTATGGAGAAATGGGAGCAGGAGAATCCAGGAGACTACGATTACCAATGGACATTCGAAGTCTATGATGCGTTTAAACAAAATCTTTCGAATTGGATACAAGTGGGCACCGCATCGGAACCGGCTATGACTTGATCTTTTGTCCGGCAATGTTTTAAGACCCTTCTAACGCTTTTTTCACTGGATACTACGGACATCAAACAGAAAAGCCATGGTGTCTAAAGTGTTTTATCGCTTTAGACACCATGGCTTTCCGTTTCTATAGAATGTTTCGCCGATCAACGGCCGTTGATCGCATCGATGATCGAGATGACATCATCCAAGCTGTCCACCTTGCGCAGACAAAGCTGCAAAACGTCCGGTTCCAATTTGCAGAGGTCGGGAATCAGGATGGAACGGAACCCTCCGTTGTGCGCAGCGCGGATTCCGGCGTTGGAGTCCTCCAAGACCAGGACATTTGCGGGCGGTTCCCCCAACTGTTCTGCCGTCAGCAGGAAAATTTCGGGATTCGGTTTGCTGGCGTGGACCTGGTGCCCGCTGACCACACAATCGAAACGGTGCTCCAAGCCGTGCTGTTTCAGCAGGAAATCGATCTTCTTGGGCTGGGACGAGGAGGCGACGGCTTTTTTTAAGCCGCGCTGTTCCAGCGCATCCAACAGGGGAAACAGCCCTTTTTTCGCGGGGATCTGTTCCGTCTGCAACGCCTCAAAGAAGAGCGGCGTCTGGCGGTCGATAACCTTCTGCACAGGGAAATCCGGCCCATAGACGTCCAGCAAGATCTGTGCGGAATCGGCCTTGCTGCGGCCCATAATCAGGCTGTGAATTTTGCGTGTAAAAACCTTTCCCTGTTCCGATACCGCCTGGCCCCATGTGCGTTCATAGAGTTGTTCGGTGTCAAACATCAGACCGTCCATATCAAAAATAACCGCTGTAATCCGTTCCATGGTGATTCTCCTTCCGCTTTGGGGCAATGCACAACTTCAGATGCTTTGCCGGTGCAATATCTCATGGCTGCCCTAAAGGTCCCGCACGATCGTGCGCTGTTTTTATGCCGGTGGGTCGGCTTTTCCGTATGTATTATACCAACCTGGGGCGTAAACCGCAACTGTGTTGGACGGCAAGACCTTTGCAAGGATGCTTGATCGAAAGGGCACTTGACCAAAAAGGATACAGACCGGTCTCCCGCGAAATCCAGGCCGGAGAAAGCGTTCCGGCAGGATTTACAGGCGCATCATCCCGGACATAATACACACGCCTGCCGCGCCGCAGGAAAGAACGCTTTGCATTTGCTCGGAATCAAGGGAGATGCCGCCGATCGCATAGACGGGCACGGACGCTGCGTGGCAGACCTCCCGCAGGAACGCCAACCCCCTGGGGGGAATCCCCGGCTTGCAGCCCGTTGCGAAGATATGGCCCGCGATGAGATACGAAGCCCCGAGTTGTCCGGCGCGGCGTGCGTCCTCCACGGAATGCACCGATGCGCCGATACGGGAAAAGCTGTCCAACGGCCGGTTGGCGTCCGCGGCGGCCTCTTCCAGCTTCCACAGGGGGAGCTGGATTTGTTTTACACCGAGACGCTTTGCCACATCGAGGAAGCTGTGAAGGACACAGGGAACCCGGTGGCGGTTACAGATCGCCAGGACATCCGCCGCGAGCGCTTCATAGGCGCTTTCGTCCAGGTCCTTTTCGCGCAGGATCAGGGCGGCGGGCTGGAAGGCGCAGACCCGCTCCACCTGCTCGAGAAAGGGCCTGGTGCAAAGCGATCGATTGGTAACCGCGACGACGGAGCGATTATACGTAGACATAGTCGTTCATCACCGGCTGGAGGCCGAGCTTTTGGAGGTCGTGGAATACTTCGTCCACGCTCCGCCCGTCGGAAATCTCGAACTGGTCGTCCCCCTTTGCTTCGATCTCGTCCGAGTGTTCGCCAATCCCCGTGCTGACACCTGCGGAGATTTTCGTCGCGGCGATCGAGACCAGATTGTCCCGCACGCGCGCGCATTCCCGCGTGGAGATGGTGATGCTGGCAAACGGCATCAGAAGCCGGTAGGCCATCACCACCTGCAAAAGCTGCGGTTCGTGGACGTCCATGGGATTGATCTTGTCGTTGTTGATGATCGGGCGGAGACGGGGGCAGGAGAAGGCGATTTCCGCGTGCGGGTATTTGCGCTGGAGCAGCCAGGCATGGCAGCCGGTGGCGAAGGCGTCCTTGCGGAAGTCGTCCAGCCCCAGCAGCGCGCCGAACCCAACGCCGCGCATACCGCCCTTTAGAGCGCGCTCCTGCGCGTTCAGCCGGTATGGGAAAATCCGCTTATGGCCCTGTAGGTGGAGCGTCTCATATTTGTCGCTGTTGTACGTTTCCTGGAAGACCGTAACGTAGTCGGCGCCGCACTGGTGAAGATAGGCGTATTCGTCGGAATTCATCGGATACACCTCCAGGCCGATCACCTTGAAATACTTGCGCGCAATTTTGCAGGCCTCGCCAATGTATGCAACGGTGGATTTGGAGCGGCTTTCCCCGGTCAGGATGAGAATCTCCTGTAGGCCGGTGGCGGCAATCGCCTCCATCTCCTTTTCGATCTGCTCGGCGTTCAGCTGCGCACGGTGAATTTTATTGTGGCAGTTGAAGCCGCAGTAGATGCAGTAGTTTTCACAGTAATTGGCGATGTAGAGCGGCGTAAACATGCAGACCGAATTGCCGAAATGCTTGCGGGTTTCCTGCTGGGCTACCTGTGCAATCTCCTCCAAAAACGGAAGGGCGGCGGGGGAGAGCAGCGCGCCGAAATCCTCCAGGGTGCGGTTTTCATGCCGGAGGGCGCGGCGGACGTCATCCGCGGTATAACGGTTGTAATCGTAGGCGGCAGTGCGGTCCAAAACCTGCTGGCCGATGCCGGAATCCAAAACCTCCATGCCCGGCAGGTATGTCATGTGGTCGATGCGTTCTTTTTTCATATCCTGCCGCACTTCGTCGCTCAGGATGCTTTCATTGATATGTTCATTCTGTGCCATGGCGCGTTTCCCTCCTTATTCTCTCAAAAAGCCGGTCAACGGGGAGGAGGCGCTTGCGCCCTTTTCCAGCGTGCGGCCAAGGCCGGAAAGGTAAGCTTTGCGGCCCGCCTCAATCGCCTGCCGGAACGCTTCCGCCATGACGGGGATGTCGCCAGCGGTCGCGATGGCGGTGTTGGCCATTACAGCGGCAGCGCCCATCTCCATCGCCTCACACGCCTGCGAAGGACGGCCGATGCCGGCGTCCACGATGATCGGGAGGTCGATTTCATCGATCAAAATCTGGATGAACTCCTTGGTGCAAAGGCCCTTGTTCGTGCCGATCGGCGCGCCAAGCGGCATGATGCAGGCCGCGCCCGCGTTGGCCAGGTCCCTGGCGGCGTTCAGGTCGGGGTACATATAGGGCATGACGACATAGCCCTCTTTTGCCAGGACCTCCGTCGCCTTGATGGTCTCGTAGTTGTCCGGCAGCAGGTACTTGGAGTCGTGGATCACTTCGATTTTGATAAAGTCGCCGCAGCCCAGCTCCCGCGCGAGATGGGCAATGCGGACCGCTTCGTCGGCATTGCGCGCGCCGGAGGTGTTGGGAAGCAGGGTGACGGTTTTGGGGATATAGTCGAGGATGTTGGCCAGCCCGCCCTCGTTCGCGCGGCGCAGCGCCAGCGTGACAATCTGCGCGCCCGCCTTTTCAATGGCAGCCTGGATGAGCTCCAGCGAATATTTGCCGGAACCAAGGATGAATCGGGAGGTAAAGGTATGCCCTCCAATGCTCAAAAGATCCTGTTGTGTATTCATGGTTCTTCTCCTTTTGTTGTACAGATGTATTGTGCGATGCAATTGGCCTCATGCGCTGCGCAGAGCGCCACACGGGGAGCCATCAGGCCGTAGCCGGGCCCCGTCTGAGCTATCCCATCGCCGCAGAGGTAAAAATGGTCGGTGATTTTGCGCGTCTGGATGCGGTTGCTGTCGCTGTATCCAGCCATTCCGGAGGCGGAGACCAGGAAGGCCTGCGGGAAATGCTCCAAGATGCCGTTCACCAGCATCGCCTTTGCCTCCGGGGAATCAAAGGCTTCGCAGACGATCGGGTCCTCTGCAAAGAGCTCCGGAAGATTGCCTTCCGTCACACGGACACAATCGGTCCGGATGTCCAGATAGGGGTTGATCTGCAGCAGTTCCTCCTTTAGGGCGTCGGTTTTGTACATGCCCAAATGCCGGAGGAAATACTGCTGGCGGTTTAAATTGGCGAGGTCCACGCGGTCAAAGTCGATCAGGTGCAGGTGCCCGACGCCGATGCGGGCCAGAGCAAACGCGACGTTGGAACCCAAACCGCCGAGCCCTGCGACAGCCACCCGCGCGTGGTCCAGCTTTTCCTGCACGCCTGCGGAATGGCGCTCCCGCAGCGCGCATTGAATCTGTTCTTTGGTGATAGGGTTGCGCGGTTCCAAATCAGCCACCTCCTACAAAATGGACGATTTCCACTTGGTCGCCGTCCGCGAGGACGGTGGAAGGGTACGCAGCCTTCGGGACAATCGCGCCGTTCCGCTCAACGGCGACGCGGGCAGGGTTGTACTGATTTTGGTCGAGGTAGCCCTGTAGGGTCGTCCCCTCCGCAAGTTCGACGGCGGTGCCATTGATCTGAATCATCATGCAGCTCCTTTCTGGAATCCAGCTGTAAGCAAAGAAAAAAGAGTTCACGAAAAAATACACCCGCGGTGGTGTACCCCTTCGTGAACTCTCGTTCACTCTCAACCGTTCCGATTCAATTGTCTTCTCCTGTTGGAGAACCTGTAAAATGTGCGCAGACGGGATGCATACAAAAACGGGAAATGCCAAGCATTTCCCGTAGGGTTCGTTTCTTTCCCTACGTTGGCATTATCCAAGTCAGGTTATGGGTCGAAGTTCGCAACTTCCTCTCAGCCTATGTATAAGCTCCCCTGTTCCATTTACGGGTCTACTATACACGATCCACCGGAATTTGTCAAGTTTTGGATAGTGAGTTTCTTGCATGGAAGTGTGGGCAGGGGCTTTGAACAGGGGCATTGGCTGCCGCCCGTGCCGTGCGCCGGCCAGGAGAAAATCCCGGTTTCTCAGAAGATGGCCGCCTACTCCAAACGGAGCTGCATGTCTTTGAGGGAACGGACAGGCCGTTCCGTAATTTGATCCTGTGGCCCAACCGTTCCGCACAAAAGGGGCGCATGTTCCGCATAGAGCCGGACGGTGTCGGCGACTTTTTCCGGGCTGAAATTGGCGTAGCAATAGTTGCATCCGTTCCGGCAGGTGTGATAAGCGCCGATGTCGATGCTCTCGACACACCCGCACGCTGCGCGTTGGTTGCGGTCTTTGCCAGCGCGGAGAGGACAGCCGATGATCCGCTCGATCAGGTGAGGGTCGATGCAGCTTCCGTGTTGGACACCCACCGCCTGTAGGTCGCAGGACTCCGCGCAGCTCTCGATGGCCATGCCGTTCTCAGCGGCGATCTGGGCCATCTGTCCGGTCATATAGAACAGTGTATCCCCCTCCGGCGGAGACAGAAAAAGCCCTGCCGTATTGCGTTTTGTTTTTGCATAGAGGTCGATGAAGCTGATGACCACCCTTTCCGTATACCCACGCAGACGCCTGGCAATTTCCGAAAAGGCGGCCAAATGGTAGGAAACGGTGTACCGGCGGTTGAGAAAGATCGGATCGTACCGCCAGACGACCCGCTCTTTGCCGATTTTGGAAGAGAGGGCCTGAAAGGTGGGGATTAGGCGGTCCTTTTTGTCGGGCAGATTGGGTTCGATATCCCGGCCATAGCTGGTCAATGTAAATTGGACATAATAGGGATATGCCGCCAGCTCTCTCAGATGGGGGAGCATGTTCTCCGGGTTTTTCGTCCAAAAGACGATGCAATCCACCACCGAAGGCGATAAAGAGATGCGGCTGATTTGATGTGGATTTATCGGGTTGCGGACATACACAAAACCCTCTTGGACGCGGTGCAGGAACCAATCTATATAGTAGTTGGGAATGTCCGTCCGGCGGCTGGCGCTGAGAATCATCGCTTCACATCCTTTTAGAAAGCGGTAAAACGGCGCTTCCTATTCGAGAAGTTGTATTTGGCTGTCTGGTAATAGGATTCAATCGTACGCTGCTAACAAGAATTATTTCCGATATTTATTGCTCCTGAGCATGCTCAAGAAAGCTTGGCGGTTTGTACAGTGGTGTAGCCAATCGTGCTTTTTGGCCTCGTTTCTTGCATTGTCAATGAGATCTAAATGATTATGTAGATTGTTTATGGAAACCGTTTTTCCTATCCATTGCATTGCGGATAGAAATATATTTGCAGGGTGAGAATCCTTCATAAGATGTTGCCTGACTTTCTTTTGAATAAGGTAACACATTCAACATAATGTTCATTGTCCAAACTAATATTCATATCTTCCTCTATGATAGGCAGCCGGAACTTGATGGATTTCAGCCACTGACCATTGGGTTGACGCTCCGGGTAAATCTGAATTTCAGAAATCAGTTCCTCAATCAGCTGCCGTTTCTCTCTGTCGTTCATCTTTCCATAGAGTTGATCGAAGTAGATCAGAACCTTGTAGATATTATCGCCGGTCAGCTTTTCTGCCTCAATAGCCTGTTTCTTGGCTCTGGCTGCAATCAGCAGAGATTCCAATTCTTCAATCTTATCATACATCCCATAGAGCCGATCATCAAGGTCTGATTTCCGCCTGCTGTAATGCCGGTCATCCGGGTCAAGAGAGTCGATTTCTTCAATTAGCTTGGATTTGGTGGAATAAGCCTGACGAAGCTGCTTTTCATAGCTGCTGATTTCTTGCTCAATCGCCGTGGTGTCGACTTTCATGTTGATCTTTTCCTGCATCATCGCCGCAAATTTGGGATTGCTGACCAGCTTGCAGATTACCTCCGCCACAGCATCGTCCAGCAGCTCTTTCCGGATTTGCTTCTTGTAATCACATTTATGCCCACGGGTCATAGAGCGATGTTTGCAGCCATAGTAGTAGAAATCCTTGTATTTGCTACCGTCCGCTTTCCGTTTTACGCACTTATTACCATACATTCCAACACCGCATACGGGACATTTTACAATGCCGGACAACAGGTGCGTGCATTCGTTTTTCCCTTTGTTGACGTGTTCATACCGTTTGGCTTGAGCAGCCAACTTGACCTGTGCTGCCTGCCATACATCCTCCGGGATAATGGCCTCATGCAGACCATCCACCAACAAAAAGTTTTCTTGTTCTACCAAACGGTACTCGTTTCTGGTTCCATGCACCTTTTCGGTTTTTCGCCTGCCATAGGCAATCTTGCCGCAGTAAACCGGATTTTTCAGAATCATGCGGATCAGACGAGCGTCAAAAAGAGGATTTTTCCCGTTCTGGCGCTGGACTTTGCTGATTCCATGATTTTCAAGATATTTTGCGATCCCATTTGCGCCAGAATCGGTTGTAACATACTGCTCATAGATGGTGCGAATCGCCGGAGCTTCCTCTTCGTTGATTTCCAGCTTGCCATCCACCAGTTTATAGCCGTAGGGGGCAAAGCCGCCGTTCCACTTGCCCTCTCTGGCCTTTTGGATACGACCTTCCATGGTTTGGACACGGATGTTTTCACGCTCAATTTCCGCCACTGCCGATAGGACGGAAATCATCAGCTTTCCCGCATCTTTGGAGGAATCAATACCATCCTCCACGCAGATCAGGTTGACACCGAAATCCTGCATGACCTGTAAGGTGGAAAGGACATCTGCCGCATTTCTGCCAAAGCGGGATAGCTTGAATACCAGAACAAAGGAAACGCCATCCTTGCCGGTTTTGATGTCCTCCATCATCTGGTTAAATTGCGTACGGCCTTCAATTGATTTACCCGATTTTCCCGCATCCTCATATTCGTGAGCAATCTCATAATCATTGAATTCCGCAAAAGCTTTCATGCGGGATTTCTGGGCATCCAGCGAGTAGCCGTCAATCTGCATGGCGGTAGACACTCGTGTATAGGTATAAACTTTTATCTTTTCTTTTGCCATGGCTCTTCCTCGCTTATACTGCTCAACAATTTCTTATGTATTTTCCAAGGGAAGCATTTTTTCCCTTGGAAAATTAGTTTGGACACATTTCTCACGATTATTGTATCATGCTGCTTTTGGCGTTTCAATATTTTCTTTGTAAACATTTTTATTTGTGTCGTGGTTTGTGATTTTATCCTCGGGGAACACCGGATCAGGAAAAGCATCCAAGTCCAGCTCCCCAGCATATTTTTCAATCATATCTGCCAGTAAAACGGCAAGGCCGTTCCACTCATCTATCATAGGCATTTATCCTCCGTCTGTCCGGTTTGTGCATGTACTCCGCCAGCACTTCTTTCGGAATACGATCCAGTACAGCCACAGCATCCTCATAATCCCGTTGTAGTTTGGCATCGGCCAGCTGCTTCAAAGTGCTTTCTTGGGTTGCTTTCTCTAGGGATTGCTCCAGCTGGGCGTTCTCCTGTTTCAGCTTTTTGTTCTCCACGGTGGTTTCCGTAAATGCCACCTGATACTTCTTCAGGGTGCTGTGCATTTGTTCCACAGCCGGAATATACTTATCCAGCAGAGCCGCAATCTCGGCAGCTCTGCTTTTTGCGTTAAAGGCTCCAATACCAGCTAGCAATTCCTCCAGTTTGGCTTTTTGCTTGGTCAGACGGGTCATCTCTTTGAACACTCTGGGCGGGATGTGGTCACGTCCGGTCTGGCTGGCACTTTCACCACGTTCCAGGTCCGGGTATTTGAGCACCATGTGTTCCCAGAACTTGTCCTGCCACTGGGTTAGCTTTTTCTTATTTCCTACGATTTCTTTGGCGCTGAGTCTTCCATCCGCAGTCAGCGGGACAAAAGAAAGGTGCATATGGGGCGTTTTCTCGTCCATATGCACCACAGCGGATATGATTGTTTTGGGGTCTTGGTTTTGCTGGAGAAAGTTCAGCGCCTCTTGAAAATAGGCTCTGATCTCAGATTTCTTCTTTCCCTGAAAGAACTCTGGTGTGGCAGTTACCAGGGCTTCCACGACTCGAACACTATCTGACCTGGTACGGCAACCGGCTTCTTTGATTTGCCGCTCTGCCTCCGCACGATATTTTCGTTTCGGCTCAATCAGATGGAAATTATATTTGCTCCTGCTGATGTCCACATCGGGATTGCTGGCGTATTTCTCTTTGGTGCGCTCGTTGTGGGCCTCAATGTTCCCGATCTCTGGCCCTTTGTACTTGGCAAAGCGGAGAATGGCATACTGCGGCTTGCTCATACTCTGTCCCTCCGTTTCTGCCAGATCAGGTCATAGCCCAGCACGTCGGCCAGCTCCACGACCTCCTTGTAGCGAATAGATTCCCGCTGGAGCTTGGCCGACAGGTTGGAAACACTGTCCGACCAGTCGTATTCCTCATGGAGCAGGTCAACTACCTCTTGCATGGTGTATCCCGCCCGGACGATCTGCGCCTTAATCTCGTTGCGTACCGTCATAATCAAAAATCCTCCTAAATTTACTTAATAAAAAAGCGAAGCCGGTACGCCCTCAGGCATAGCCGCTTCGCCGTGTCGTGAAAAATTCTCTTGTTACCAAATCCGTTCAGAATTGCCGGTGCGATGTCCTGTCCATTATCTGCACCTTCCGACTTTCCCGTTCCGTGTAACTTGGTTCGAAACCGTGCATTTTCCCATAATTCCATGCACCCAGTTCGCTGGTTCGAGAAGCATGGTTTCGTAAAATAATTTCTGCCAATTGTCAAATACTTTCCTATTCTCACTTGCCTTGATTTACCCCTCCAATTTTGCCGGTAATTTTGAGCCATAACCGCCGAATTGCTATAAAAGGGCGAACAGCGGTCAATCACTGCGTACGTACGTACACATCGAATCACCAGAAAACACCGACATATTGTTTCTCACCAGCACCTCAATTCCCAGAAAGCCACGCACTCGCCGTCCGGCAGCATTGGTCACATTGTTGCAGTATTCCAGATTGTAGCGGCTCTGACAGGCAATCAGGGCTTCGCTGAAACTGCGGGGTTTCAGGGCGGGCAGATTGTTTTCGGCGCAGTAAATCTGGTATGCCTCATACAGCTCTTTGGAGCTGGCAGACATATCGGCTTTCCGGCGAATATACCCGTCAGAATCCAGAAAATCATATACATTGTTGTTGTCCCGTTTGACTGCCTCCCGGTTTTCTCTGGTGCGGTCACTTTCGGTGAACTTGAAGTTGTTGGCGGCCAGCCGCTGCAATCCCTCAAAAGCCCATAGCAAAATGCCCTCCACCTCGGCCTTCATCTTTTCGGCCAGGTCGGGATCATCCACACGGCCAGCTGGTTTTTCTTTCGTGGTCAGCACCAGCTGACGGCGGTAAAATCCGTCGCTCCGGTCAAACAGCGCCTGTAAATCTCCGTTGGAGAAGGCCAGCAGCCGGGCACACATCCATCCCTGATAGCTCTGCTTGCCCTTGCGCTCCAAATCCATCTTGCCCTGGGCGGTGACGATGGACTTTACATAGTTGGTCTGGCGCAGGGCTTCCATCCGCATATCATCATCCACGCACAGGAGGATATGCTCCAAATCCGCACGGGCAAACCGGTTCTCGGATATTTTCCCGATGCTGCCATCCTTCATGTTGGAGCCGAACAAAACTCCCAGCACAGCGCCGATCTGCGACTTTCCCTCGCCGCCATTGCCCTTGATGACCATCATCCGCTGGCCCTTATTGCTGGGAATCAGACAGTAGCCGATGTATTCCTGCAAGGTGGGAATGTCCTCAGGGTAGAGCAGGCCATCCAGAAATTTCAGCCAGAGGACGGGCTTCGGGGCGTTGGGGTTATAGGCCATAGGGAAGCGGTTGCGGACGATTTCAGGTTTTCCCTCCGCAAAGGTTCCATCCAGAAAAAGCGTCCCATTGGAGAGATGAATCCGGTCCGCCTGCGGGGGAAAATCCTCCACCAGCGCCGCCAGCTTCATCAGCTCCACAATGTTGCTGATTTTGCGGGGAATATTGCTGACCGCACAGCATTTCAGCTCCTCAAAAATTTCTCCCCGCAGGGGCAGTTCATCGGTCACGCGGCCTTCGGGTGTGAAAAAAGCCCCGTTTGTGAAGATGATCTTGTGCGTCTGCAAGAACTCATCACAAAACAGGGCTTCGTTGATGTTTTTTCCATCGAACCAGACGGGCATCCCGTCAGGCTGCTTGTTTTTCTTCATGGGTAACTTCCTCCTTTTTCAATCTCTCCAATCGTTCCTCCAAACCGGCGATCAGGCCATCTTTGTTCAGCATTTCTACGATTTTTACCCGCTGTTCCAGCTCGGCGGCAATGAGCAAATCTGCCAGATACTCCACATAGTCCAGCATCTGGCAGGCTTCCACAAACCGGTCATCCAGAACATCTTCCGGTGTCTTGGGTGTGTACTGCACCTTCCAGCTTTCCAGAAGATGCAGATAATCGCACAATACCCGCAGGCAGCGCACTTCATCCTGACGGTATGCTCTCAGCAGGGGGCGTTCCGGTTTGGGCAGGGCGATTGCCGCTGGTGGCTTGTCCGGGTCAATCCCGAAGTCATGAGCCAGCTTTTTAGCCGCCTCGTAGCTGCTCAGACCAAACAACATCGCCACAAGGTCGATCACGTCGCCGGTAGCTCCGCAGCCGAAACAGTAAAAGTACCGCTCGTTCAGCTTCATGCTGGGGTGCCGGTCATCGTGGAAGGGACAACAGGCCATGCCGTTTCGGCTGACGTGCAGCCCATAATAAGCCGCTGTTTCTGGAACACGGACAACTTGTTTTATCAGCTCAAACCATGTCATTACTGCTCACTCCCTTCCGAAAGAAAATCCTGGGTGCCGTTTTTTACCATAGAACCTCTCTTTCTTGCGCTTCCGGCGCAGTCGCTGTATAATATTGATATAGTTCCGAAAAAAGTAATCTGATTTTAAATTACTCTTTCACTAATAGGAGAAATCCGGGGTGTAAAACGGAACCATTTTTTGAAAATCACAAAATATTTTTTGAAAGAGGTGAGGTCATGGCGTATCTGTTTGATGACGAGCTTCTGGATACCGAGGGTGGCTTCACCGTATGGGACGATAAAATAGGCGCTGGATCGGCGGAAGAAACGCTGGAACAGGCGCTTGCGGAAGAACGTCTGGCAGAGCTGGAAAGCGAGCTGGAGCAGGACGAGCATCCCGTCGATTATGATGCCGAACTGGAAACCGAGGAAGAAGAAGCCGCCCCGGTCAGCGCAAAGCGGCTGAAACGGGAGATTCGGGCGGAAGCTGTGCGGCGGCTGGAGGAAGCGGCCCGCACCGAAAAGGACTTCCAGGTTGTCGTAGGGGAATGGGACAAGCTAGATCGGAACCGGGAGCGCAGGGAGCGGGACCACGAAAATCTCCGTGGAGATGTGCCTCTGGAATATCAGACAGTGCCTGAGCCGAAACTCATTCCCCGCTGGATGAACACCCCCGCATACCGACAGCTGATGGCCGGGAACTTTCTGGACATCCTGTTTGACTGTCCCTATGAGATGCACAACCTGACCGCCGACGACTTTATTTCCCGCATGGTGGAGGAACTGAGCGAGGAACACAAGGAAGTTTTGTATTTCCTCTCTTTGCGGATGTACAGTACCACCCGGCTTGCCGCTATCCGTGGGCAGTCTGACCGCAACATCCGCAAGCTGCGAAAGACCATCCACAAGAAATTGCAGCGCCAGATGTATGACCATCTGTGTGGCAAGCAGGAGCATGTCGGCAGCTTGACCTTGCGGGAACTCCAGTTTTTGGAGGAATACTCGAAAATTGCAAGGAAACAGGGCAAGGACGCCGTGATCCGGCGGGAGAACAAGACCAAGCGCAGAAAAAAGAAAAACCGCCCCTGATAATTGGGACGATTAAGGAGAAAGGGCGTGTATGATGAAAAATTTATTTGAACAGTCCCGTTCCCATTGGGTGCGGTACGATCACTACGAGCTGAAAACAGCGGAAGATGGAAAGCGGTACATCACCCCCGGCAAGAGCGCAAAGCCGGATGTCTACAATCCGCTGAAAGAGGTCCCGAACATTGTGCTGGATGCGCTGAATGTGGGGATGCTGATGATGGGGCGCAAGCCGGAAGCAGAGGTGGAAAAGGCGGTGATGGAGTTTGTCACCCGGTATGGCCTGCTGGGGCTGATGACCGCTCTGCCCACTACACCGTCCTTTATGGACTATGAGGCGGTGTACCTGCCAAAAAACCACTTCATCAAAGAAGAATCCATGGCGACAGACAAATATCTGTCCCTGTTTTACCCCTTTGACCAGCTAGACCTGGTGAAGAAGGGCATAGAATCCACATGGAATGTGTCCGGTGATCGGACGATGGTTGCCCTGACCATGACTTTCATGGACGAGCCGATGGCAAAGAACATGAGCTTCCAGCGAGAGTATGCAGAACCCTACGACTGGGTTGCCCAACAGTTCAAGGACTGGGCATTCACCCTGTCTACGTCCATCCTGTACTACAATGACTATGATTCCATCGATGAGGACGCACGGGGACTGTACCGCAAGGCCATGGCCGCATTTGGCGGGATCGCCCCTAGCTACCACATCGAGCTGCTGGATAAGCCCACCATTTACTGGGATTTTCACTCCCTGCTGCTGGGCATCCAGATGATGTTCAGCTTCATGCTGGTGGACGGTGACCAGCCCCTGCGCCTGTGCAAGCATTGTCAGAAGGTGTTCCTGGGCAGCCGGTCCAACGCCGCCTTTTGCAGCCCACGGTGCAAGAACCAGTATAATGTTTACAAAAGCCGTGAGAAATCCAAAGGGGACGCAGACTAACGAAGGCGCTGTCGCTGCGGCGGGACAGGAGTTGATATACCTTTGCTTCCTTTTCCGGCCAGGCAGATTTTGCCCTCTGTGCAAATCTCGATTCCGTCCGTATCCGTACAAAATCCGCCTGTCCTACTGTCGCCAAAAAGTGTCTGTCAACCGCTATCTGCTCGCACAGCAGATGGCGAAGCCAGCCCCTTTCCAGCGTCAGCCGGAAGCAAAGGTATAACACACTAGACTTTCCGAGGGGAAAGTCGTGTGCCAAGGAAGGCACTGCCCTCCTTTGGAAACTTCCCGCCAAGGGGAACGCTGTTCCCCTCTGGACTCCCTTTGCCAACAGGGATGCTACTCGCCCCTATTGGATGACCTAGAGCCAAAGGGGCTTTGCCCCTCTGGACACCTCGCCTGTCCGTGCAGTGGCTATCCATCCTGCTCCTGCACAATGATGCCCCCATACCCGAACAGAAAAGACCAGGCACGAAAATCCACCCAGAATAAGGGTGAATTTCCGTGCCTGGTTCATTATTTATGACGCTGTAATTTGAACCGCGTTTTCTCGAACCTGATTGATGGTCTCCATCAAAGCGGTTCTGGTTTTTGCATCAAACAATTTGATAAAACTGATTGGCTTGTCAAACGGTGGCTTGGTCAGCTCTGCGACATTTTCCATATATCCGTTCAGCTCAATATGATTGATGATTTTGTTTACAAAAGCAATCTGCTTTTGATTCAGAGATTGGTCATTGATAAAAGCGGAAAACGCCTGCATAGCCGCTTCATGATCTAGCTTAGCGATCTTGCGAATGAGCAAGCCAAAGGGTGTGTCGCCAAACTCTCGGGCATAATCTTCTTTGCTGCCCAATTCGCTAGTTAGCACCCGCTCCAGTTCCTGATAATCGCCCATAGCCAGCGGAATATTATGGGTCAGCTTATATATGGCCAGCGTATTCCCATGCTCGTTCACATAGCGGTTGACCTTGGCACGGTAGTCTTCAAAGTCATAGGCAGCCTCCAGCTGGACGCCCTCCTGACTGTCAATAATCGGGTCAGTCAGCTTGGTGACAATCTGCCTCTGTGCTCCGCCACCTTCATCTAAAAATCGAATCAGCTCCCGCAGCTCCTTCCGAACCTGCTCAAACAGCAAAATATCATTCGCGTCCCAAAATGCATCGGTGTGAATCTCCTGAAGCATGGGCAACTTTGCCTTGATCTGCGGAATGCTGGCCTTACGCTCCAGTAGGGAAGCGGTGTCGCACAGTTGCTTTTTTGCATACTGGAAAGCGGGCATCTGCTCGATGTGTGCCAGAATTAGGCCATACATGAAATTATCAAACCGCTTTGCAAACTCGTCAGCCTCGTCTGAGCGTACCAGAGGTGCAATCTGTGTGAGCAACTCGCCCTTGTCACCTTCGCTTATGGACACGAAGGCTTCCGGCTTTTTATATTTCTCCACATACTGCATCCGCAATTTTACGGCAATCAGGTCTGAGTTGAGCGCCATCACCTGCTTGTGGCAGGCATTGACGATCTCGCTGCGCCACATCTGATAGTCCTCACCGGCAAAGGCACTTTCCTGCAAAGCCATTGCAATTTTGATCTGTTTGCCGAAGATGTTTTCCGACAGTGTTTTGGTTTCTCTGGTTTCGTAGCCTTCTTTATGTTCCCGGAAGTACTCAAAGTTGCCGCAGTAGTCAAAAATCAGGAACCGCCGCTTGTCGGTGTATGTTCCGTCAATCTGATCCAAACAGGCCAGTCCTTTGCACAGCCGAGTGCCGCGGCCAATCATCTGCCAGAACTTTGCCTTTGACCGGACCTTTTTGAAAAACACCAGATTGACGCATTCCGGCACGTCGATGCCGGTGTCCATCATGTCTACAGATACCGCAATGTGCGGTTCTTTCTCCGGCTGCTTGAAATCATCGATCACCGTCTGGGCATAGGCATCATCGCAAATTACCCGCTGAGCAAATGTGCCGCGATACTGTGGGTACAGCTTATTGAATCGTTCCAGAATAAACTCCGCGTGGCGCTTGTTTTGGGCAAAGAGAATGGTTTTTCCCAGACGGTCGCCGCCCGCCACCTTGATACCCCGGGCCATCAGGTCTTGCAGTACGATGTCCACGGTGGTTTCGTTGAACACAAATTTATTGAGGGCAGCAGAGGGGATAAAGTCTGGCAGCTGACCGTCTTCGATGAAATCATCCTCATATCGCTCTTTGTCCTCTTCGGACAAATCATCATAGGAGATGCCTTCCTCCAGAAAACGGGTCTTGACCTCGTAGTTGTAATAGGGAACCAGCACATGGTCCTGTTGCACCGCCGTTTCATAATCATAGGCATAGGTGGGCACGCCGTGTTCCATCTCGAAAAAGTCGTAGGTGTTCCGATCCACATCGGTCTTCGGCGTGGCGGTCAGACCCACCATGAAGGCGTCAAAATATTCAAAGATGGCCCGGTACTTTTTGAAGATGCTCCGGTGGCTTTCGTCAATGATAATCAGGTCGAAGTGCGCCGGAGTAAACAGCTGCCGCCCGTCCTTGGACTTGGTGTCATCAATGGCGTTGAGGATGGTCGGATAGGTGGAGAACACAATGCGGGCGTTCCGGTCGTCCTTGTTGGAGCAGAGGTTGCACAGGGACATATCCGGCAGATAGTTCTTGAAATCGTCCTTTGCCTGCTTCACCAGCGCGGTGCGGTCGGCCAGAAATAGGATGTTTGTAATCCATTTGCCACGGCTGAGCACATCGGTCAAGCTGGACGCAGTTCTGGTTTTGCCGGTGCCGGTGGCCATCACCAGCAGATGCTTGCGGAACCCCTGCGTAATCTGCTCACATACCGCCCGGATGGCTTCTTTCTGGTAATACCGGTCTGTGATTTTGTCATCAATGGGAATATCCATCAAATCCATCCGCTCGGTGCGCCGGTTCATCAGCTTTTGCAGGTCATCCTTGCTGAAAATGCCACTGACCTTCCGTTGCGGGGCGGTCTGGTCATCCCAGAAGTAGGTTTCAAAGCCATTGGTGGTGAACATCATGGGGCGGCGGCCAAACTTCCGTTCCAGACAATCCGCATACAAAACCGCTTGTTTGCGTCCAATGTTGGGGTCCTTGCTGGTGCGCTTGGCTTCCACCACCGCCAGGGGCAGGCCGTCCTTTCCAAACAGCACATAGTCGCAGAAGCCAGGCTGACCTGGCATCCCGGCCATATCCTCCACACGATACTCCTCCTGTACATCAGCATCTGGGCCGGTGAACTTCCAGCCCATCAGTTTGAGGTCCACGTCGATGTAGATTTTGCGGGTCTTGAATTCCGAGAGGTCCTCCGGCTGGAAGGTGCGTTCCTTCTGATGCTGCTCCTTTTCGGCGGTGTATCGGGTGGACATCTGCTCGATTTGCTTGCGCAGCGCCTCGATCTCGGCATCTTTCTGGTCCAGCAGACTTTCTTGTTCCTTGATTTTCCGGGTGTCCACCGCCACCTTTTCGGTGGGGACAAGATTCTCGTCGAAGGTGCGCTCCTGATAGTCCGCGCCATAGCAATAGTCGATCCACTGCACAAACTCAAACAGACCGCGCAGAGAAGCAAGCGCATCACTTGGCTGAACACTGCGCTCGGTATGTACCGCCAGATTGCCCAACTTGATGATAAAAGGCATCTTGCCCCAAGTGTCGGAGTCCACAGCGAAGCGGAAAGTTGGCTCGTGAATGAGGGATTGCAGATTGTCCTTGTAAGGCATTTTCATGGACTTGTCCGCTGCATATACCCATTTTACTGCCAGCTCCAATGCCTTACGGCAGCCTACTGCACACATAGCAGGAGCAGAAACATAAATTTTCTCAGCTTCCATGCAGGCGGGGGCGAAGAGAGCATATTCAGTTTTGGATTTGAGAAAGGAGAAGTTAGTCATCACATCATCTCCAGTATTTTATTTCTTTTGAACTCATCATGTCCTCATATTGCTTCAACGCGGTTTCCTTATCTGTATGAAGCAGTTGATAAAACTGTTCATCATCTTCTTTTTCGGCATCTATTGAAAAATCAATATACGATAATAAGTTTATACGGTTAGAAATTAACATCCCTTTATTTATCTGCTTGCTGTTCATGCGCTTTACACTGTTGTCATCAATTATCATTATTCTGGGAATGCGCGGAACAGTATCGACAAACGCCAAAAATAATTCTGGCGTAATTGGCATACCAAGCAAGTCATATTCTATACCATCTTTTTCACCGTAAATATTGACTACCGGCATATCGCTTGTAACAAATACGGAACCTTTGGCTTTAAAAGTACACAGTTGCGATTCCTTCATTGTCTCAGCCAAAGCCCGAGGAAACAAGCCAACATCCGGAGCAATGTTCATCTTCAAAAACTCGTTTGCCAGCATGGACAGGTAAACATTTTGCGGTACATCAGGAAAAATGTCCTTTACACGTTTAATATGCTGCGGATCGTTTTTGTATTGTGTATCAATAATATAATTTGACAGATGTACGAAAACAGGGTTTCTAAACAGTAGTGATGACATAAATTGTCTTAGTTTATCAATTTCCACCCGCGCCAACTCAAATTCATCTGAATCCCGTAAAGCATTTTTTATCTTTGAGATAATTGTTGCGTATTCGCCTTCCAGTTCGATAAAACTGTTCTCGATCTCATTTGGTGCTGCAAAAACATGAGTTTCGCTATCTGGATCAATTGCAATTTGATCATATAGGTAAGAACGACAGCAAATATTGTCGATTGAAACCATTTTTGCATTTTCATCATTAGCAAAAACAACATAAACTTGTTCTGATTTTTGATTACTCACAGAAAAGTTTTTTAAGTAAGCCTTGGGGACATAATGTTGTTTTCTCGTGATTTGCTTGTCTAAAACCTCTGTATATTCCATGACAATCTTGCTCCCACCAATATTTCCTATATTCAAATCTTCTCAGCACTAAAACTGATCAAGAAATCATCATTTTATCTAGCCCCAATTTTGCAAACTTTGTATTAGCCTCGAAAAATTCTGCATTATTGGGAAATGATTATCTAGCACATAGAACTGCCGATCTTGCCCATCCTTCAAGAAGAATACTTGTTTATCCCGTGCTGAGCTATTTAGGCTCTCCCTATGTAAGCATACAAAATAGTCTAATGTCTTTTCTTCTGGAAGCCGTTCCTGGATATATCCTTTTGTACTTCTGTCATATTTATAACCGAACTCTTTATATAATCGTTGTTTTCCGATACGAGTTTTAAAAGCAAACATCGCTAATTTTATATGTTTTATTTCATCATGCAATTGGAAAAATTTATTTTTTTCAATCGTTTCTGTTAAATCATCCAAGGTCGCATTTCCCTTGACTTCTATAACCATTATGCAATCATTTGGTTCAACCAGGAAAATGTCTCCGGCTAGTTGACGTCTATAAAAATTTTTCCTACATACGATGATGTCACATTGTGGGCTTTGATGATTGGCCCAAGCAATAAAGCCGGTAACAAATTCTAGCATTTGAAACCGTTCCTGGAGACATTTTTTGAGAATGTTTTCTCCACATCTACCCATCTCAGCATGATGTTTTAACTTTTCAGCTATAAAATATTTGCAAAACAGAAGTTCCTCCGAATATTCCTCATATATCTTTGTAACATCTTCTTCCATAATAGACCTCTCACTTGCTTAAAACTTTTGTTTAGAAGTCTTTTTGAGCATTTGATAGCCTTCTGTTCCGCTAATTTCAAGCATCGAATATTTCTTTAGCATTTTCTCTAAACTTATACGAATTTGGACAGGGGTATAAGAAGTTAATGCTCCTTGGTTAATGATAGACTTCGTCCAATTTCTTTGCTGATTATAGAGGTTCCAAAAACGATTCATATCAAAATTGGGATTCTGTGCCGCTATTTGTTGCACCATTGCGTTAAGCGTATTTCGATCTGCTTCCGAAACGCCTTGCGGAATCATATTTCCCATAGCAGAAGTGATATTTTGCGCTGTAACTCCGGTGCAAGCATTATTAAGATCGGCCACAATAAACTGCGATTCTATATTTGCCAAAACATTTTGTGTTATCTGAAAGGAATTCTTTTGGAAAGCCTTCATGAGCATCTGTTGTTCCTGAATCTCTGACACATACTCATATAGTTGATTCAGTGCTGTATAGCTGGTCGCGTCCATTTTTCGGACAAAGTAATGTTTGTACTTGTTCCAATAATCCGTATCCATCAAGGGTAGTGATTCATAGAACGCCGTTTCGTTTAATTGTCCGTCAACAATAAACGTAGAGATTTCCCTTAACCGCTCCTGGAATTCATCAATTTGAAGGACGATAAGAGAAGCTGCATCAATCTTTTTCTTCCGTTCCTGCAATATGTAAGTTGCAAGGGCAAAGCTACCTACGATAATAAGCAAAATGTTTGCCCAGTTATCTTTTATAAACTCTAACATACTTTATATTCACCTCAGATACTGGCGTAGAATTTGACTCAAAACCATAACATTTGCTGCTCCAAATAACTCCTCTGCCAACATTTGCCGCTGTTGAGGGGATAATTTTTGAATTGATCTCATTGCCTGAATCAAATCCTGCTTTGCTTTTTTATAATCGTCTGTGGGCTCCATCCCCAGTGTTAATTTATATTCTTCCATTTTATTACCTCACCCAAAGTATTCCTGCATTAGCGCCTTTTTCAGCGTTTCAAGCTTTTCAAGGCTGCGGCTGATGGTGATTTTTGTCTTTCCTGTTTGCTCCACAAAGGTAGCAAATTGTTTTTGTTGTTCAATAGGTGGCACAGAAACAAGTAAAGCTTTGAGTTTTGCTCCAGGCAAATGAGAAATAGTGGCTTTTGCTCCTTCAATCGCTGCAAAGCCTTTATTATCGCAATTATATTTGAACCACCACGCTAAATAGTCTGGCAAAACTATCTCTTTTTTACAACGCACACGATGCAATGCTTTTTGAAAATAACATGGTTGAATTTCGTTATGCCACACAGCACATCTTCCAATCTCGCCCCCCTCACATACAAGCAAGTCCCCGTCACGCAACTCGAATTCTATACGATCAGCTTCGTTAAAATCCATTTCATTTAGGTTATCTAACTCAAATCGAAACCATTGTACATTAAAGTTTGCTAAATATGGATATTGGCACATACCCGTCTGCTGCTTTGCGTCTAACATTTTTCCAAGACGAGATGTGGTAATATCCGAAAATATATATTGCGGCCATAGCTTGGTGTTTTGAATTACATCGCCAAACATTTCCACAAACCTTGCCTTGACCAACTCATCCAGCGTATCCAGTTGCTGGCGGCGTTTGGCAATCAGGTCGCTCACTTTGTCCAGAATCGCCGCGATTTTGCGCTGTTCGTCAATGGGTGGAAGGGGAATTTCTGTTTCAGAAAGTGTTTTTTTATTAATGGCCTTGAATGTACTTCCAGTACCTTTGGAATTTAGTTCGTCAACCTTACCTGATAACACATGCCATAAATATTCCTGAGCACAAATATCCTCGTTTACCGTTAAAGCAGCTAACCCTCGGCCTATACAGCATTCACAATTTGCGATATTCAACGCGCCAATTGGTGCACGAACAGAGATTAAAATATCTTTTTCCCGTGCTATTTTGGTTGGCTCAGAGCACCACATACGAACCGCAGGATAAATCTCTCCAAAATCTGCATTTCCCTGAAAAAACGGAAGGCCGTTACCATCTTCGTTGTATGTGGAAGAATCCGGAGACTGTCCCATATTTATCGCACAAATTTCTTCTAACCTCGCCATCATAGCATTTCCTCCAACTCTGCCAGCCCTGCGGTGATCTCCAGTTCCAGCTCATGCAGATCTGCCATCAGTTCCGCGGTAGAGGGGTACTCCACCAGCACATACTCCACCTTTTTGTACTTGTTAATGGACAGGTCATACTCGTTGTCCGCAATCTCCTGCTTGGGCACAAAAAAGCTCTGCTCAGTGCGCTTGCGGTCAGCTTCCCGGTCCAGATGGTGGAACCGCTTGATGATGTCGGGGATGTCATTCTCCGCCACCTCGCTGCGCTTATCGTCCAGGGAAAAGCCGTCGGCCTTCATGTCATAAAACCACACGTTTTCGGTGCCGCCCGCTCCGGTCTTGGTGAACACCAGCACCGCCGTGGACACGCCCGCATAAGGCTTGAACACGCCGGAGGGCATAGAGATCACCGCCCGCAGCTGATGGTTCTCCACCAGTTCTTTGCGAATAGCTTTGTGCGCCTTGGAGGAGCCGAAAAGCACGCCGTCCGGCACGATGCAGGCGCACTGACCACCCTTTCTCAGCATCCGCAGGAAAAGGGCCAGAAACAACAGCTCGGTCTTTTTGGTGTTGGTCACGGCTTTCAGGTTGTCGTTGATGCTTTCCGCGTCCACGGTGCCCTTGAAAGGCGGGTTTGCCAGACACATGGTAAACTTATCGCTGATCTGATTCTGCTTGGAAACACTGTCCTTGTAGTCGATCTCCGGGTGGCTGATGGAGTGCAGCATCAGGTTCATCGCAGAAATGCGCAGCATGGTGCGGTCTGTGTCAAATCCGGTGAAGGCGTCCCCAGCAAAGTGCTCCCACTGCTCGGAAGTCATGGTATCCTCGTAGTGGTTGCGAATGTACTCCGCGGCGGAGACCAGAAAGCCTGCCGTGCCGCAGGCCGGGTCGCAGATGGTGTCGTCCGGGGTGGGTTGCAACAACTCCACCATCATTTCCCGGATGTGCTTGGGAGTGCGAAACTGGCCGTTTTGCCCAGCGGTGGCCAATTTGCCCAGCATGTACTCGTACAAGTCGCCCTGCATATCCAGATCGGCAATGTCATGCTCATACAGGTCATCCAACCCTGTGATGATTTTTTGCAACACCTGCGGCGTAGGAATCAGGAACATCGCATCGCTCATGTACCGGGCAAAGGCCGTCTCATTCTGCACATCACTGCTGGAATCGTCGGCGATTTCCACCAGTTCCCCCTGCTCGGTAAAGTCCGGCAGGCGGCCATGTTTCATGTTTTTGATAGCAGGGAAGACCCGCTGGAAAATCACATTGAAAATTTCGCGGGGATCGTTGTTCTTGAATTTACTCCAGCGCATGGACTGTCCAACGGCGGACTGGGGGAAAATCTTCTCCATCTTCTCGCCGGTCATATGCTCAAATTCTTCCGTTTCCAGCTCTTTTTCGTCCAGAGAGCGGATAAACATAAGATAGGTCAGCTGTTCGATGACGGTTAGAGGATTGGTAATGCCGCCCGCCCAGATGTCCGTCCAGATTTTATCTACTTTATTTTTAATCACACCTGTAATCATGCATCTATTCCTCCGTTTTCTGTATCAGGGATAAATTCCATCACGTCTCCGATATTGCATCCCAGCACGGTGCAGATTTTTTCCATGCTGTCCATGGAGACAGGCTCACCTTTACTTAATCGTGCTAAAACATTGGTGCTGATTTTTGCACGGTGCATCATGTCGGTTTTGCTCAAACCATGGTCGATCAACTGTTTCCACAGCCGATTGTAACTGATTGCCATCCCGCACCTCCTGATTTTTCCTATTTACTAGTATAACGGATATTGTGCTAAAAGACAAATAAAATTCACGAAATCGTGAGCTATTGATTGACAAAAACGTGGTCTGGATATTGGAATCCCAGACCACGTTTTGCTTTGAGCAAGACAGGCTTGCCATCAAATCATTTGAAAATGCTTTAGTGCATCCATAATTGCAGCTTCCTTTTCCGGCGGGCACTGTGGCACTTTCGCGTCTTCTTTCTTTGACAGATTATAATTCTGCCCCACATCTAGCCCGCACTTCCGCTTAACCTGGGAGATATACAGGCTGGACACCTTCAGGCCGTGCTTTTCCAGCACATAGGCTTTGATCTCATCATAGGTGGCTTTACTCTCCGCCGATGTCAAATCCAGCTCGTCCAGATTCAACTCCACCTCGATATGCTGCTTGGTGTTGAGTTTGGACAAAAGTACTACCGTCTCTACATGGGCGGTACGTGGGAACATATCCACAGGCGTGAGCTCCTGCGGGGCATACCCCAGCTCGGCCAAAATGCGCATATCGCGTGCGAGGGTTGCCGGATCACAGGAAACATATACCATGCGTTCCGGATTCATTTGCACCACCGTGTGCAGCAGTTCTGGGGCGCAGCCCTTGCGAGGCGGATCTATAATGATCACGTCCGGGCGTTCGCCGCGCGCTTCGAGTTTGGCAGCAGCCTCAGCCGCATCCGCACATAGAAACTCTGCGTTGACGATCCCATTGCGCTCTGCGTTTTTATGTGCATCCTCAATGGCGGGTGCAACCACCTCCACGCCGATCACACGCTTGGCCTTCTTTGCCATGGATAGGCCGATGGTCCCTGTGCCGCAGTATAGGTCCAATACCGTTTCCTTCCCAGTCAAACCTGCGTAGTCCGCCGCCTGTTGATACAGACGCTCCGCCTGTGTGCGGTTGACCTGATAGAAGGATAGGGGGGAAATATGGAAATCCAGCCCGCACAGCCGGTCTGTAATGTGATCCTGTCCCCAAACAACGCGGTTCTTTTTCCCCAGAACGACGTTTGTCCGCTCGCGGTTGCTGTTGACCATCACGCTTTTAAGCCCTGGTACGTTTTCCCGCAGAAGCCGGACCATCTCGTCTTCTTTGTGTACGCCATTCCCGTTGACCACCACGCAAGCCATTGCCTCTCCGGTGGCTTCCGCCTGCCGGAGATAAAGGTGACGCAAACGCCCCTTGCCGGTCGCTTCCTCGTAAGGTTCGTCACCGCTCAGCGGAACCCAGGCGCGGAAGGCTTCCATTGCAGCTTGGAAAGAAGGCGGCTGTAGCTTGCAGCTCGGACAATTGACGATCCTGTGGCTATGATGCGCATAGAATCCCATCGTCAAGCTGCCGTCTTTCGCCCGACCGATGGGAAGTTGCGCTTTGTTGCGATAGCCATCCGGCTGTAGGGCCCCCAAGATGGGGCGGAAGGGAAGGTTTGTAAAGCCCCCGATGCGTTCCACGGCGTCCCGTACACGCTGTTCCTTGGCGCGCAATTCCTCTTCGTAGTGGATGTGGCGAAAAACACATCCGCCGCATTGGGCAAATTGGGGACAGTCGGGTTCGATCCTTGCGGGCGATGGGGAAAGAATCCGTTCAATCTTTCCAAAGGCATGGGTTTTGGCCACCTTGAGAATGCGTACCTCTAAAACATCGCCAACGGCAGCCATGGGGACAAACACCGCCATGCCGTTCCAGCGCCCAACGCCACTTCCCTCGGCGGTATAACCGGTGATCGTGATTTCGACAAGCTCGTTCTTTTTCATCGTATCCATTCCTGTTTGAAAAACTCCTTTATCGTAAAACGGCGCGGAGTTTCTAGCACCGCGGCCTGTGTGACTAGTTCGGGAATATCCATTATTTCTATTGTACCATAGAACCTGGAATTTTCCTATCCACGATTGAATGGCAGAGGGATTTGCGGAGGAATCTAAAGGTGGACGGCATGCTTCGAATATGCGCAGAAATATGCAGGCGCTTACACGGAAGAAGGAAATAAGTTTTGTGGGAGGAGCACCGGAAAAATAGCCAAAATCGATACTGCCCATAGGCGATACCGCTATCCAAGCCCTCCGGAAAATCCAGTTTTTTTCCATCTTTGCATGACCCAACAGAGAGATTCAAGCATCTTATTCGATTTGCGGACATAATTGCGATAAGCTCGAAAAATCGTCGAATCAAAGAAAATTCAGAATATGCTCATATAAACTCAGAATATTTACGAAATGCTTCGAAACATCTGTGGATATATTCACTAAAATTGTATGATGAAAATCTTCGTTTTGTCCAAAACAGAGATTCTAAATCAAGGAGGCGATCTTTCGTTGACAGGGGCATTTCCCACGTATTATAATGGGAACCAGAAAAAGGAAACAAACGATATTCTATATTGCTTATAAGTCCCGTGACAAAGTTTGTCACGCCTTTTCAATACAACTCCTCCCCAAAAAGCGAGAACCGGGTTTAACCCGGTTTTCGCTTTTTCTATGCCTTTTTTCGAAAGGCGCGTCGAAATCCTTCACAAAATTCCCATATTTTTCTGCCATCCCTTACTATATAAGATAGAAGGAAAAGGAGGTGCTGCACATGTCGATCCAACGCTCACGCCGGTTTGGGATCGGGATTTTTCTTTGGGTGGCGGTGCTCTTTGTAATCGCTACATGGTATTGTGCAGCGGTTTCCGGAGGGGAAGAAAACGACCCGCCCGATCTCTCCCAGATTGAAAGCCCTTATCTGTTGGAAGATAACCGGGCGCTCTTCCCATGCGACGACGGAAGCTATGTGGCCATCAGCACGGAAGGGACGAAACGGATGTACGTGGTCAAATTGTGGAGAACCTCTTCGGGGTGGGAGGTCCGTTTGAGCGCTTCCCTGCGCCCGGGGTTCCGCAAGGCGTTTTGTGTGGACCAAAATCTCTACTTTTTCATGGATATTACCGATGTGCTGGAGGAAGGAAGCGGCGTCGATGCGCCAGCCATCCAGATCATCCGTTACCACATGGAAGATGAACAGACACAGGCGCGGATCATCCGCAATGCGGTCTGCGACTATGACCGAACCTGCCAGGTGGAATCCGGCGGACGGATTCTGCTGGTCCATGCGCCTTTGCTAGAAGAGATCAGCGACGCCACGCCGGTCCGTGTCTATCAGTTCGATAGCGCGGATTACGTTTTGTCGCCGCAAGAGGAACTGCCGCAGTTCCCGGAGGGCGGGGAGAGCTCGGAACCACCCGCTGAGAGCGAACCCTCTGAACCGGAAGCCGATGGGACGCTTCTCTATCTGTTTGACGGGCCAATCACCGTTTCAGAGCTCGAAGAATCCTACACAGAACACGTCGGCGTCGTGCGGGTTACCGGGACGGATGGACGTATCAAAACTTCCGGACGTGTGGCAACCGGGGATCTCATGGAGGTGCTGATCGACGGGCAGGTGAGCGACCGCGCGGTCGCCTGTATCCCGGGTGATGTGACGGGGCGCGGGAACCCCAGTGCAGCGGACACGCAGTTCCTCTATGAATATCTTACAGTGGGATGTTACCTCAGCGATGCACAGGAAAAGGCCGGGGATCTAAACAACGACGGCGTCCTCAGTACAGGCGACCTGCTTCTTTTGAAAGAAATGGTCTGGAAAAAAGGCTAACGGATTGATATCTATTATTTGAATGATAAATTTGGAAAAGAATCCAAATTTTCCGTTGACCTGTGCGGGGGAACATCCTATAATAAGGAAAAAATAGAAAGCATTTGGAGAGGAAAGCTTCTTCAAATGCTTTCCCAATGAAGGAGCATCTTACCATGTTGGAAAATTTGTTCATTCGCAATCTGTATGACCTCTCTCACACGGCGGCAGCGGAATATTTGGAGCAATACACGTATCCTTGGGAGGCGCTTGCCGGTATCGGGGCGTTTATCTGCAAGCTGGGGGAAACGCTTCCCCCAGAAGAATATGAGAAGCGCGGGGAGGATGTCTGGATTGCGAAAAGCGCCACGGTATTCCCGTCCGCTTATATCCACGGACCAGCCATCATCGGCCCTGAAACCGAGGTCCGCCAGGGGGCATTTATCCGAGGCAACGCCTTGGTGGGCGCCCACTGTGTGGTGGGCAACTCGACCGAGCTCAAAAATGTGATCCTGTTCGACAATGTGCAGGTTCCGCACTACAATTATGTGGGAGACTCCATCCTGGGCTATAAATCCCATATGGGCGCGGGCTCGATCACCTCGAATGTCAAGTCGGATAAGACGCTCGTGACGGTGCGCGTGGGCGATGAGCGCTTAGAGACCGGACGCAAAAAGTTCGGCGCGATGCTCGGTGACTGCGTGGAAGTGGGGTGCAATTCCGTGTTGAATCCTGGCACAGTGATTGGACGCCACACCAATGTGTATCCGCTTTCCATGGTACGGGGATTTGTGCCTGCTAACAGCATCTACAAGCGCGCGGGCGAGATCGCAGAAAAAGTGGAATAAGCCCTGCGCCAGCGAAAACCCTTTCAAATATTTCCCAAAAAAGTTTCGATCTCTTTACATTTTTCGCCTTGACGCTGCTTCCCTTTTCGGCTATGCTTAGAAGCCTACGGCCGGAGGAATGTGCCTGAAAAGAATGGGGAATTTTCAGGGAATCCCGCCGTAAAATATAGAAAGATAGGACCTTGCGCAATGGGCGCGAGGGGGGCGGTGCCCCGGTGTTTTGTAATGAGACAGAAAAGAATTGCAGCCATTCACGATATTTCCGGATTTGGGAAGTGCTCTTTAACGGTCGTGCTTCCAATCCTCTCCGCAGCGGGCATTGAGACGAGCGTGATGCCGACAGCGGTGCTCTCCACACATACAGGAGGATTGGGAAAATGTACCTATCGCGATCTGACCGAAGATATGCGGGACTATGCAGCGCATTGGAAAAGCCTGAACCTTTCGTTTGATGCGCTCTACACGGGCTTTCTCGGCTCTGCGGAGCAGATCGGCATTGTTTCAGACATTGTGGATGACTTTCGAACGAGCGATACGCTGGTGATGGTCGACCCTGTGTTGGCGGACAACGGCAAGCTGTACGCCACCTGCACGCCGGAGATGGCGCACGGGATGAAAACGCTTTGCAAAAAGGCGGACCTTATCGTCCCAAATTTGACTGAGGCGGCATTCCTCCTTGGGGAGGAATTTTATGACGGTCCCTATGACCGCGCTTACATAGAGGGGGTATTACACCGCCTGAGCGATATGGGACCGCGGTTGGTCGTTTTGACCGGGGTCTGGTTCAGCCCGGGCCTTCTGGGGGCCGCCGGACTCGACCGGGATACGGGCCGGATCACTTATGCGTTTTCGCCGCGCATTGAGGGGGCTTACCACGGCACGGGCGACATTTTTGGGAGCGTCCTATTGGCCGGCCTGCTCAATGAAATGAGCCTCCGGGATGCCATGCAGCTCGCGGTGGACTTTACCTGCGGGAGTATCCGCCGGACGCGCGAGGCAGGCACGGACCGCCGCTTTGGCGTGAACTTCGAGGCGGGATTGCCGCGCTTTATGGAAGAGCTGGGATTGTTTCCGGTGAACTATCGGGTGGCGAGATAAAGGAATACAGAGGGATTGCGAAGATGTTCGCAGTCCCTCTTTTGTTTGAAGCGGTAGATTACAAAACCCTTACGATTCGGCCGTCGCGGTTTACTTTGCAATTTTTTGCTAGTATAATAAACTGTACGAAAATTTAAAGAAAAGGAGGCCGGCCCATGCTGGACAATCCTGTCATACAGAATATCTTCTCTGTGGCGCTGTATTTGCTGCGGATTGCGGTGCCGCTGCTCTCCATTGTGGTGGTCTGCCGGTGCTTTCATTCCCTGAAAGCGGGGCGGCGGCGGGAAGACCCGGTGGTGATTTTGCAGGATATGGTGACCAAGGAAATCATCCCTGTTTTGTATTGGGAGAATTCCCTTGGGCGCAGCCGAAGCTGCGACATTGTGCTGCACGACAGCACCGTCAGCCGTGACCATGCCGTTTTAATGCGCCGGGAAAGCGGTTGGATTGTGGTTGACACCAATTCCAAGGCGGGGACGCGCGTCAACGGCAAGAAGGTGGAAGACCGCGCGCAGATTTTGCCCGGCGATGTCATTACGTTGGGTTCCACATCCCTGATGCTCAAGCGGACCAGTGAAGCGAAAAACCTCAAGCCTCCGAAACGCCGCCGGGTACATGCGGCCTCCCCGTTTGGCTTGCTGTTTGTGGTGATGCTGATCCAGATCATGCTCTGTATCGAAGCGTGCTTTGCAGGCGGGCAATTCAGCTATATGCCGCTGATTCCATTGGGCGTTTTGGTTGTGATGGAGTGGGGATTTTATCTCTATTCCATGAAGGGCCTCAACCGGGTCAGCTTTGAGTTGGAAACCGTGGGATTTTTGCTCTCCGGCATCGGCATCATGTTGCTTTGCGGAAGCGGCGTGGAGGCAACCTATATCCAGCTTGGCGCCCTTTTGTTGGGCATTGTGCTGTTCTGCGTCATGATCTGGTTCATGAACGACTTGGAGCGCGTGATGCGCTGGCGGCTTGCCATTGCCATCGGCGCAATTGTGTTGTTCGCGATCAATTTAGTGTTTGCTTCTGAGAATAACGGCGCGCGAAATTGGATCTCGCTTGGGCCGGTCAGCGTGCAGCCATCGGAGTTTATTAAGATCGCCTTTGTGTTTGTCGGGGCGTCTACACTGGACCGGCTGCAAACGGCGCGGAACCTTTCCGGGTTCATCCTCTTTGGAGGCGTATGCCTCGGCGCTCTGTTTTTGATGCGCGACTTCGGCACGGCCTGCATCTTTTTTGTGACGTTCCTGATTATCGCATTCATGCGCTCCGGCAGTGTGCGCACCATCGCATTGATTTGCTCCGCCGCGGTGTTCGGCGTGTTCCTGATTTTGCGGTTCCGGCCTTATGTGGCGCAGCGGTTTGCCGCGTGGCGGCATGTGTGGGAATTCGCAAACGAGGCGGGCTATCAACAGACGCGCGTCCTCACCTACACGGCCAGCGGCGGCTTTTTCGGCGTCGGATTGGGCAACGGCTATCTAAAGAGCGTGTTTGCCTCCACCAGTGACTTGGTGTTCGGCATGGTGTGCGAGGAACTGGGCCTGATTTTGGGCCTCACCATCGTGCTGGCAATTGCACTGCTGGTGTTTTACGCCCGTTCCGACGTGACGCGCAGCCGCTCGACCTTCTATTCGATCTCCGCCTGTGCAGCAGCGGGGATGATGCTGTTCCAGACCTGCCTGAACGTGTTCGGCGCAACGGACGTGCTGCCGCTGACGGGCGTGACGCTTCCCTTTGTCAGCCAGGGCGGGTCCAGCATGGTAGCGGTTTGGGGCCTGTTGGCCTTTATCAAGGCCAGCGACGAACGCACCTATGCGGTACGAAAGCGGAAATAGTGGGCCCATGATGGAGAGAAAGGCGGTGGTATGATGAAGACAACGGGAACCCGCTCCCTGATCTTATTCCTTCTGACCGGTGGATTTCTCGTGGGGCTGGTCATCTTTCTGGCGTCCCTTGTGCTGGAGGGTGGGAACTGGGCCTTCCAGCCGTATAACAAGCATCTGTCCAGCGGCGGGCAGCTCTCCTATGCGGGGGAAGTGCTCGACCGAAACGGAACGGTTTTGGCGCAGAGCAAGGACGGCGAACGCCTGTATAACGACGACGAACTGGTGCGCCGGGCGACACTCCACGCGGTAGGCGATACAATGGGGTATATTTCCACCGGCGTGCAGTATAGTTACCGTGCGGAGTTGGCGGGCTATAACATCGTTACCGGCCTGGCAACGCCCACAGGGGAAACGACGGGCAGCGACATCCAATTGACCCTGGACAGCAACCTGAGCAAGGTTACGTTGCAGGCGTTTGGAAATCAAAAGGGTGCGGCAGTTCTATACAACTACAAGACGGGCGAACTGCTCTGCATGGTGAGCTCGCCGACCTTTGACCCGGGCAACGTACCGGCAGATCTCAATACCGACACCTCCGGGAAGTACGAAGGTGTTTACCTCAACCGGGCGCTCTCTGCATCTTATACGCCCGGCTCTATTTTCAAGATCGTCACCAGTGCGGCCGCCATCGAAAATATCCCGGATCTGGATACCCGCACCTTCAACTGCCAGGGGGAGATCACGGTGAACGGCAACAAGATCACTTGCCTGAGCCGGCATGGGAATATTGGTTTCAAAGACGGCTTGGCGAAATCCTGCAACATTGTCTTTGCGGAGCTGGCGATGGAGCTGGGCAAGGAAAAGATGACGGCCGCGGCGGAAGCAATGGGCTTTAACCGCAGTTTCGACCTGGATGGGATTCCGACCAGCAAAAGCCAGTACGATGTGTCCGATGCCGAGGAAAACGAACTCGCATGGAGCGGTGTGGGACAGTATACGGATCTGACCAACCCCTACCATATGATGCTCCTGATGGGGGCGATCGCCAACGGCGGGACGCCGGTCAAGCCGTATATGATCGAAAGCATCACCACGCATTTTGGCTTAGTGACCAAGGCGGGGCACACGCAAAACGACCGCCAGCTTGTGCAGGCGGACACAGCGGCAAAGCTGAAGGAGGCCATGCGGTACAACGTCACAAGCGAATACGGGGACAATCTATTCCCGAACATGGCTGTTTGTGCAAAAACCGGCACCGCCGAGGTGGGCGGTGGCAAGGAGCCAAACGCCTGGATGGTCGGGTTCTCGAGCAATGAACAGACGCCGTACGCCTTTGCGGTGGTGGTGGAAAACGGCGCTTCCGGCATTCGGGCGGCGGGCGGCGTCGCCTCTGCGATGATGGCGGAGGCCGCAAAAATCCCGTCCGCGGGCAGCGAATAAAAGGGCCCTGGCCTTTCTTGGATAGGCCAGGGCTTTCTTGTGGCTGGAAATAAAATGAGGTGGGAAAATGATGAAAAGCTGGAAAACAAAGACGCAAATGTCGGAATCCATGGCGCTGGCGGTCTTCCTGACATTGGCCGGGGGCTTTCAGGACGCCTACTCCTACAATTGCAGGGGCAAGGTGTTTGCCAATGCACAGACAGGCAATCTGGTCCTGCTGGGGCAAAATCTGGCGATGGGAAATTGGCCGGCGGCGCTGCATTATGTGATTCCGTTGGCTGCTTTCATTTCCGGCGTTTATGTGACCGAATGGGTCCATCAGCGCTGCCGGGATTACCGGAAAATCCATTGGAGGCAGATCGTCCTGCTTGTGGAGGTGCTCCTGCTGGCGGCCGTCGGGCTGATGCCGCAGTCGGTCAATATGCTGGCCAATGCCTGCCTGTCGTTTGCCTGCGCTATGCAGGTCAACAGCTTCCGGAAATTCAAGGGGCTTCCCTTTGCAACAACCATGTGCATCGGGAATATGCGCAGTGCTACGGCGATGCTCTGTAAATTCCGTGTGACAAAGGAGCCCTCGCTTTGGAAAAAGAGCCGGCAGTATTATTTTGTCATCTTCGTGTTTGCGGTCGGCGCGGCGGTTGGCGCACTGACGAGCCTGCGGTTCCAGGAGCCCGCCATTTGGGTGGCGGCGCTGTTGTTGCTGATCGGGTTTGTCCTGATGTTCATCCGGGAGGATATGGAGTCGAACCCGCAGCTTGTCCACGAGTGGGATGAGATCGGGGAGGATATCCGGCACCTGGCGCAAATCCCGCAGAAGGAGCTTGCTGGGAAAGAGGATGCATCTAAGTCAGAAAAGAATTGCTAAGGCGCTGGGGACCGGGCGCTGCTGCGGGGTATCCATCTGAAGAATCTGACTGGCCCGGCCTATAGCCGGCGCCAAACGAATGTGAGGCCGATGGGTTGATGATTATAGGAAACATCCTTTCGTTTTTCGCCGCCTTGTTTATGGTGGCGAGCTGTGTGGTGAAGCGCAAGCAGGCGGTCTTTTTCTGCCAGTTCTTGGAATGCGCGCTTCTGGCGGTGGCGTCCGTCTTTTTTGGATCGTTGGCGGGGATGACCACATTGGTGCTCAGCGCGGTGCGGAACCTGGTGGTCGCAAAAGGCCGGTATACAAAGCCGGTGATGGTGGCCTTTGTCATCCTCACCATTGTAGCGGGCCTTCTGGCCAACACGCGGGGGCTGGTCGGGCTTCTGCCGGTTTTGGCAACCGTAGAATACACCATTTGTTGCCATTATATTGAGGGAGAAATGGCGACCAAATGCAGCATCTTTGTGAACGTCCTGCTCTGGATCGTCTATTCGTTCCTGATCTGCGACTTTTCGACCGCTATCAGCGATTCCATCGTTTTAGTGGTGGATACGGTGGCCATCGTCCGTCTATGGCGAAGCGAACGTTCGGGATGCAGGCGCGAAGGCGCTGCGGAAGAACATATTTAAAAAACCGGCCCCATGCCTCGAAGAATTGCTTCGGGGTATGGGGCCGGTTCCGTATGAAGTTATGCTTCCTCTTTACATGCATCGTATAATGCAATCAGCCGCTCCAGGTGATACGAAAAGACCGGATACAGCGGGCTATCCTTTGGGATGGGCCGCTGCCCCAGCTCGTCGATGCTGGTAAGCTCGTGCAGAATCTGACGGTAGGTTGCGATCTTGCAGGAGATCTGAAAGACCTCCTCATCGTTTCCACGGAAGAATTTGATCTCCCCGATGTAATGTTCCACCGCCGTGGAGAGCGCGCGGATCGTCTGATTGATCGCAAGGATGTCGATGGGGTCGCCGGTGGAGACGAAGTCGATGGACTCCTCCACAAGGCCGCGCAGGTCGGCATAGGCGCGCTTGATCTGCGCCACATAGTTGGGCGGCATGATGATGATATTGACCAGCAGCGCAATGGCCACGCCGATCAAGACCTCCAGGCAGCGCTGCCCGGCGTAGAACCACGGGTCCGAGCCGCGGTACAGCACGACGATGGTGAAGATGATACAGGCCAGCGGCGCCCCACCGTTGAGCTTCAACACGTGGCAGAGATACAGCGTCAGGATGACGCCGATGCCGCACAGCCCCGCGTTCCCCGGCAGCGCCATGGCAAAGGCTGCGCCGATCGCCGCGCCAATCGCTGCGCCAACGATCCGGTTCTTGCCGCCGCGGATGGAGATGTCGATGGATTTCCCCATGGAAATGACCGTGGTGGACACGGCAAAGAACGGGGTGTCCAGCATCAGCCAATAGGAAACCACCACGCAGAGGGTGGCGGCAATGCCCGTCTTGACGATGCGCAGCCCCATTCCCCCGCTGGATTTTAACAATTTTTTGATCCGTTCCATGGCATCCCTCATTTGTTCCCAAGGACAATGCCCAAAAGTTCGGTGGGCTTTTCCAAAATGTATACCGCGTGGTTTTCCTCCAGTTCCCGGCGGTCGCGGAAGCCCCAAAGCGCCCCGGCGGTGTCCATCCCGGCCGCCGCACCGGTCTTCATATCGGTGTTGGTATCGCCGATGTAAAGGCACTCCTTGGCAGGGACGCCGAGCTCTTCCGCGATGCGCAGTGCGCCGTCCGGCGCGGGCTTTTTCGGAATCCCTGCGCGCTGTCCATAGTAGCAGTCGAACAGCTTGTCCCCAAACATTGTTTGAATGATGGAGACCGTCCATGCATGGGGCTTATTGGAAAGGACCGCCAGGCGGATTCCCTTCGCATGGAGCTGTTGGAGCGTGTCCATCATGCCGTCGTACGGCTGAATCCGGTCCGTGGGGTCCGCGGCATAGTAGCCGTCGTATATGGTGCGCAGATGGGAAAGCTCCTCCTCGGTGAAGGCCCCCTTGACGCGTGTGAGCATCCGGCGCATCTGCGTATCCGCCCCATCCCCCACGATCTTGCGGAAGTCCTCCGGGTCGATGGTTGGATAACCGCATGCCCGGAGCGCGCGGTTTGAAAAGTTGGCAATGGAATACAGTGTATTCGCCAGGGTTCCGTCCAGGTCAAAAATACATGCCCGATACAAGCAACCACCCTTTTTCTATTTGGAATGTTTCTTTATTTTACTCAATTTCAGCCGGTTTTGCAAGGTTTGGGTGGTTCCAGCGGAAGCGGTTTCCAAGAGTGGGGCGAAAATCGTGGTTTTGGGAATCATCGCCTAAAAATCTTTTACTTTATGGAAAACTATGGTAAAATAAATTTGTTTCCGAAAAAATGGTCGAAGGCGGGGAGAAGTATGGGAAAAGGCAAGAAAACGCGGTATGGAATGGAAGTTCCCTTCCGAACCTTGCAGCATTTGCTGCAAGATATGGAACCGGATCTGGTGAGAAATACGTCCAAACGGTTTTGTTTTGTATTGGGCGCCGGCGCTTCCAGAGCATCCGGCATCCCCTCCGGCCAGAATTTGGTCGACCAATGGGACGAATACATACGCAGGCGGGATTCCCAAAAGGAATATGAAATCTGGCAAAGGGAAATGGAAATCCGCTCAAAGCAGGATCAGTATGCGCACTACAGCGACTACTACCAGAAGCGCTTTGAGGAAGATGAAGCGGAGGGCCACACGTTTATTCGAAATGTGACAGCGAAAGCGGAACCAAGCGCGGGATATTTGGCGCTGGCCAATGTCATGACGGGGACGGCGAATAATATTGTCCTTACGACCAATTTTGATAAGCTGGTGGAGACCTCCATTTTTCGTGATACAGCCCAAATTCCGTGGGTTATCAGCACGGAAGAAGAACTCAAATATTTGGATCTGTATGCGGACTACCCCAAAATTTTAAAATTACACGGCGATATGTTCAACAATATGCGGAATACGACGGAGGAAACCCAACGGCTGGATTTGAGTTGGAAAGAGATGCTGAAGGATGTGTTGAAAACATATCATCCGGTATTCATCGGCTACGCGGGGAACGACCCCGGCCTGATGGGGTATTTGGAGAGCGTTGCGGGTCAGATCAAACGGCCCTATTGGTTGTATTATCGGGAAGATGAACTCACCGAGCGTATTTGGAAGTTTGTGGCAAACAGCGGTGGCTGTTTTGTGGACGGCCGTATAGGGTTTGATGGGGTTCTGATGCATCTGTTTGACCGGTTCCATTTTCAAAAGGCCTATATGGAACAGGCAAAGGAACGGGAACAGGTCTTTCAGGCAAAGTGGCAGGAAGCAAAAGATGCGTTAACGAAACTCTTAGCGGACGAAACTGAGAGTAGAAAAGATCAAAATCTCTCGGATGACAATTCTATGCGCGAGAGCGTTGCGCAGATTATCGGACAAGAAATGCCGGAAATCTGGCTGTACAACTTGTGGAACTATCGGCCAGAAGAGCAGAAAAGGCTTTTGGACGCAGCTTTGGTAAAATTTCCAAAGAGCGCATACGTACTGGGAAGCTATGCACTTTATTGGGAAGATCAGCACGAGATGGATGAAGCGGAGAAATATTATCAACGCGCAATTGAAGCCGACTCGAAGGATGCAAAAAACTTGGGAAATTATGCGAATTTCCTAAATCTCCAACGGCAGGATTACGATAAGGCGGAGGAATATTACCAACGCGCAATTGAAGCCAACCCGAAGCATGCAAATACACTTGGAAATTATGCGAATTTCCTATGTGACCAACGGCAGGATTATGACAAGGCGGAGGAATATTACCAGCGCGCAATTGAAGCCGACCCAAAGGACGTAGATCATCTTGGAAATTATGCGACTTTCCTAAATCTTCAACGGCAAGATTACGACAAAGCGGAGGAATATTACCAGCGCGCAATTGAAGCCGATCCAAAGAATACAAATACGCTTGGAGATTATGCGAATTTCCTAAATCTCCAACGACAAGATTACGATAAGGCGGAGGAATATTACCAACGCGCAATTGAAGCCAACCCGAAGCATGCAAATACACTTGGAAATTATGCGAATTTCCTATGTGACCAACGGCAGGATTATGACAAGGCGGAGGAATATTACCAGCGCGCGATTGAAGCCAACCCAAAGGACGCAGATCATCTTGGAAATTATGCGAATTTTCTATATGAACAACGACGGTATTACGACAAGGCGGAGGCATATTACCAGCGCGCGATTGAAGCCGACCCAAAGAACGCAGATCATCTTGGAAATTATGCGAATTTCCTAAATCTCCAACGGCAGGATTACGACAAGGCAGAGGAATATTACCGGCTTGCAATTGAAGCCGACCCAAAGAACGCAAGAAATCTTGGAAATTACGCGAATTTTCTATATGAACAACGACAGGATTACGACAAGGCGGAGAAATATTACCAGCGCGCGATTAAAGCCGACCCAAAGAACACAGATCATCTTGGAAATTATGCGGTTTTCTTGAAGAAGCAACGGCAAGATTACGACAAGGCGGAGGAATATTACCAGCGCGCGATTGAAGCCGATCCGAAGGACGTAAGGGCTTTGGGAAACTATACCGTATTTTTATATGAACAGCGACATGACTATGACAAAACCGAAGAATATCTCCAAAAGGCTCTTGCAGTTGCTCCCGACTGTATCACTAATCTAGAAAATTATGCAGAATACTTAGAAGATGTACGCCACGATGCAAAGGCGGCGCAGGAATACCGCCAGCGTGCAGAGAAACTTCGCGCAGAGCAGGACAAGACCGCCCCATCCGATAAAAATTCTTGACCTCCCCCGCCAACAATGGAAGCCACCTCCGAATCATTTTAGGTTTTATACACCGGAAGGCCAGCAGGGTCATTCCACTGCTGGCATGACAAAAATCGTATAGGTGGGATTTTGATGCATTATACGGAACGGATTCGGGCCCTGCGCGAGGATCAGGATTTGACACAGGAGCGGATTGCAGGGATTCTTCATGTGGGGCAAAAGACCTATTCGGATTATGAGACAGGCAAAATCCGCATCCCATTGGACAGCGTGATCGTGTTGGCAAAATTTTATAATGTGGATTTAAATTACATCTGCGGCGTCAGCGGCCAAAAGCGTCCCTTCCCACGGGACTGAGCGGACGGGCGCGCTGTTTGTGAAGTAAGACAGGAGAGAATACAGATGGAATATCGTTTGGAAAGCGGGCGTCTCAATGATTACTTGCAGGAGAGCCGGTATGTCGATTACCACCACCCGGCGATTCAGCAGGAGGCCGGCCTCCTGTTTGCCGGATGCACCAACGACCTGGAAAAGATTCTCTTGGCGTTCACCTTTGTGCGCGATGAACTCCCCCATTCCGGGGATATCCACAGCAGCCGCGTCACCCGCACGGCCTCCGAAGCCCTGCGCTTCCGGGAAGGAATCTGCTATGCAAAGTCCATGTTGCTGGCGGCCCTGCTGCGTAGCGCGGGAATCCCGGTGGGGTTTTGCTATCAGCGGCTGGCGCGGCATCGTCCGGAAGGCGGCTACTGCATCCATGCGTTGAATGCGGTCTACATCGCGGAACGGGATCATTGGACCCGCGTCGATGCGCGCGGCAATACCGGGCGAAAAAATGCACAGTTTTTCCCCGACGACCCTTGCCGGGAACAGGTCGCCGTTCCTGTACACCCCGAGCAGGGAGAAATCGACTATCCCACCATCTATGTGGAACCGCTGAAATGCACCACGGATGTGTTGGAACAAAACGACGATTGCCGGGAGATGTTGGCAAAGCATCTTCCCTCCCGCCTCTGAGATGGGGGCGGCACAAAAACGGCTGCTCTTTGTCAACGGCACCATGGGCGCCGGGAAAAGTGCTACCTGTGCAGCGCTTTTAAAGCAGATGCAGCCGGCCGTTTTTCTGGACGGCGATTGGTGCTGGAATATGCAGCCGTTTCTCGTCAACGAGGAAACCAAAGCTATGGTGACCGGCAACATTGTCTATCTGCTCCGGAATTTCTTGCGGTGTTCCGCCTATGAGACGGTCATCTTTGGTTGGGTTATGCACCAGCGGGAAATCATAGACGGGTTGCTCGAGCAATTACAGGATCTGGATTTTCGTTTCTATCTGTTTACATTGACCCTTTCGGAAGGAGCATTGCGTGCCCGGCTGGAACACGACATTGCAAATGGGGTGCGTTCTGCGGATGCGATCGAACGCAGTGTCGCGCGTTTGCCCCTCTATGATACAATGGATTCGATCAAAATCGATGTGAGCACCATCCGCCCGGAGGAGGCGGCGCAACGAATATGCAGGGAAATCGAAAGAAGGGAAGAACCATGATTTTTGAGACGGAACGGCTTTATCTGCGGAAACTGAACCAGGGGGATTTTGCCAACTTGTGCACCATTTTACAGGATGAAACCGCGATGTATGCGTATGAGCACGCGTTCAGCGGCGAAGAGGTGCAGGAATGGCTGGACCGGCAGATCACGCGCTATCAAACGGACGGCTTTGGCCTGTGGGCCGTGCTGCTGAAAGGGACCAATACCTTTATAGGGCAAGCGGGCCTTACCATGCAGGATGCGGGCAACGGCAGGCGCGTGGTGGAAATCGGCTATCTCTTCCGCCAGGACTATTGGCACAATGGATATGCGACGGAGGCCGCACAGGGCTGTAAACGGTATGCGTTTGAGACGATTGGCGTGCCGGAGGTGTATTCCATCATCCGGGACAACAATTATGCTTCCCAACGCGTGGCAAGGCGCAACGGGATGCAGCCCGCCGGGACGATGGTCAAACACTACCATGGGGTGGACATGCCCCATATCCTCTACTGTGTGAAAAATCACCGCATCCAGCGCATGCAGCCGGAACAGTTGGACGCCTGCATGGACATTTGGCTCCATGGCAATTTACAGGCGCACGCCTTTATCCCGGCGTCCTATTGGAGAGGGGCGGCTGACTCTGTGCGCGAGGCGCTGCCCTGCTCGGAGATCTGGGTCGATTTGGAAGGGGATACCGTGCGCGGATTTATCGGCCTACAGGAGGATTACATAGCGGGGCTCTTTGTGGCCCCCGCCTTCCAGGGGAAAGGTGTAGGAGGCGGGTTGCTCGTCTTCAGCCAAAAGAAACATCGCGCTTTAACCCTTGAGGTCTATGAAAAGAACGGGCGTGCGGTGCGTTTTTACCAGAAGCACGGGTTCCATCTGGTCGAGCAGCATATAGACGATGCAACCGGCGAAACCGCATACCGGATGTTTTGGCAAAAAGACAGCCGCATAGAAGCGGTGGACAACATCATATTTCGGTTGGATAAATAAGATTTGTATTCAAGAAAGGGCGTATGGTTCCAATTTACCGTACGCCCTTTTGCCATCTGTAAGGGAAATGCAAAAATGGGACTGGCTTTTCCACAAGCCGCCCCTTATAATGAAGACAAGTAGAAAAAGACGTTATGGAACGGAGAGAATACACTATGGAGAATCAGGAACAGCAAAGACGGCGGGAGACTCATGCACCGGAGCGCAATCCCAACCCGTGCCCACTGTATCGGAAATGCGGCGGCTGCCAGTTGCAAAATATGTCTTACCAGCGCCAGCTTCACTGGAAGCAGGAGCTGGTGGAACGGTTACTGGGACGGTTCCATCGGGTGAACCCGATTATCGGCATGGAGCATCCCTACCACTATCGCAACAAGGTACAGGCTGCCTTTGCCCTGGATCGAAGAAAGCAGATTGTCTCCGGGGTCTATCAGGCGAGCACGCACCGGGTGGTCCCTGTGGAAAGCTGTATGATTGAGGATGAGACGGCGGACCGCATTGTCGGGACCATCCGAAAGCTGATGAAAGATTTCAAAATGGAGCCCTACAACGAGGACACCGGGCGTGGGCTGGTGCGTCATGTGCTGGTCAAACGTGGGTTTGTCAGCGGCCAGGTGATGGTCGTGATGGTGACCGTCTCCCCGATTCTCCCCGCAAAAAATAATTTTGTGAAGGCCCTGCGCAAGGCGCATCCAGAGATCACGACAATCTTGCAGAACGTCAACAACCGCGCCACCAGCATGGTGCTGGGAGAATCGGAGAAGGTGCTCTACGGTCCCGGTTATATCGAAGAGTCCCTATGCGGCTGTGTGTTTCGCATATCCGCCAAGTCGTTTTATCAGATCAATCCGGTACAGACCGAGGTCCTCTATAATAAAGCGATTGAACTCGCCGGGTTTACCGGAAAAGAAACGGTGGTGGACGCCTATTGCGGCACAGGGACCATTGGGCTGATTGCCGCAAAACGCGGTGCGGGACACGTGACCGGCGTGGAGCTCAACCAGGATGCTGTCCGGGATGCCATTTCCAATGCCAAGCGCAATGGAATCAAGAACGTGTATTTTTACAATGCGGACGCCGGGGAATTTCTTTCCGCAATGGCCGACGAGGGGGAAACCGTCGACGTGGTGCTCATGGACCCGCCCCGCGCAGGCAGCGACGAGCAGTTCTTAACTTCTTTGGCGGGGTTAGCGCCCAAGAAGATTGTTTACATCTCCTGCAACCCAGAGACGCTTCAGCGCGACCTGCAATTCCTAGTGCGTGCGGGATACCATGTGCAGGAGATTCAGCCAGTGGACATGTTCCCACACACAAATCATGTGGAGACAGTCTGCCTTTTGTCCAAACTTTAAATCTACTGAACGGTCTGCTTTCTAAATGTTTTACAATGTTTATGGTAACGGCAGTAGAATCTATAAACATATTTAGCCAAAGGATAGCCTCTGCCAGGCGGCTCGCCACTCGATCCATGCTCTATTACGATTGAAAAGTTGCGCACGAGCAACAAGTCCCCCGTCCTGGGAATTTTCCCGGGACGGGGGATTCGTCGTTTATAGGGAAGAAATCTTCCCTGTTATTTCGTTTCTGTACTTATTCATTTTTTGTCGAGGTGCCTTTCTGATCAGAATTTGTTCATGTCGAATAGAATAACAACAATTGAAAAATTTTACCTGAACGGATATACTATATATAATATAGCGACGATTATGTCACTGTGTTAAAGAATAAAATTTACAGATTTGGAAGGAGGTTAGTAATGGACAATACTATGTGGAAAAGGACTTGTCAATTCAAGGATATTATAGTCGGTGAATCTTTCTTTTGGGGCTCATATAAGCAAAATGAAAACATAGCGCCTATCGAATGGACAGTTTTGAGTATAGAATCCGATAAAGTACTGTTAATTAGCAAATATGTTTTAGACTTTTACTTATTTGATGATAAGAATAACAAAAAATGGCAACATTGCACTTTGAGACGATGGTTAAAAAACACGTTTGCTTTAACTGCCTTTTCCAAAGAAGAACGAAAAAAGATTCTTTCACTTCCACTGAAGGAAACGATTGATATTACCGGATGTGTGGATGCAGAAGATACTGTCACTCTGTTGAGTGTTGAAGAAGCAAAAAAATTCTTCAATTATGACGATGATCGACTTGCAGAGGGGACCATTTTTTCATATGAGCGAGCCTCTATTACAGATTACCCCTGTTATGTTGATTGGTGGTTGCTGGATGGTTATATCGAATCACCCGGTGCAGAATGGCCTAATACGGGCGGTGAAATATGTACTGGTGTCAACACTAATTGTTATCGCGGAGTAAGACCTGTCATTTGGATTAAGAAAGAAGTAATAGTTGATATATGTAATAACAAGTATCAGACCCGACAGATCATTGGTATTGAAACATCTGCTTTTTCACATGATAGGGCAAAAAAGGTTTTGGAGGATCGTGGAGATAAAGTATTAGATATACAAAAAGAACATAGGGAAGGAGAAAAGAATATGAAAATTTGTATACCGCATTTTAAAATCGGAATAACGTTTTCAGGGAAATATCGAAAACGGTTTGTTGAACCGTTTTGTAATGAGCTGCTTAAACTGGGGTATAATAGAGATGACATTTTTTATGATTCGTGGCATGATGTGCTTATAAATGGTGTACATGGAGATAGCATACTTAGACAGATTTATTTTAAGAACTGTGATTGTGTTGTTGTTTTACTTTCCCCAGATTATCAAGAAAAAAACTGGACGGGTCATATTGAATGGTCAGCAGTAAAAGAGCTTATTAATATGGGTTATCATGACAAAATATGTCTCTTGGGAGTTGATTCTGTTGACATTGGAAAAATCGATGGGCTTTATAAAAATCAAACTATTGCAAAAACTATTGATGATATGTCTGCGGTTGAAATAGCAACTTTTATCCACGAAAGGTATAAGATGTTGTTTTAAAAATTTAGAAAGGTTTGCATGATCAAGATTAGTACTGTTTTTGTTTTATAGATATTATCTATATTTGTGTGATTTTTTGAGGATAAGTTTTAATTTGATTATGCCCAAAACTTTAAATAAACCGGACGTTTCATTTTCTGATTACTTGTACAGTGCCTATTTTACCTATAGCGGACTCTACAAAATGCATCAAACATATTTCAGCAAGAAGACGATTGCTGCATGGTGTAGCCGCTCAATTTATTCCTCTGTTAAGACCCAAATATTGTGTGCGATAAATGAATCCTCCGTCCTAGGAATTTTCCCGGGACGGGGGATTCGTCGTTTATAGGGAAGAGACCTTCCCTGTTATTCCGTTTCTGTACTTATTCAATCGTTACTGTGCAGTAGACGCACGGCGTCTTTTCGCGCCTACGGCGTTCCCTAAGAAAGCACTTATCCAATCGTCACTGCACAGTGTTTGACTGGAGCATTACCCGGCAGGGTGGTATAAACGCCCGTGCTCTGGCCCGGCGTGCCGGTCGCATAGACTCTGTAGTAGTAGTCGTTGCCGACCTTCGCCACAAACTGCGTCTTCAGCACATCGCCGTTGCCGACCGTGAAGCTCGGCGTCAGGTTGTTGCCGTTGACCACCGTCATCTTGAAGCAGTATGCGCTGCCTCTCTTGAGCGTGAAGTCCACCGTCGTGTCGGAAACCACATACGCCTGCTGGCTCGTCACGCCCTGCGCTGCGGATACAACGCCCGCTGCGCCGTATGCGTTGCCAACGTTTGCAGACGTGCTGCCGCTGTTCTTCGAGCTCGTGGAGGTGCTCTTCTCGACCAAGCCGTCGATGCTGTTCTCCAGCGCCTCGACTGCGTTTGCAACCTCTTCCTCGGTCGCCTGCTCGTTGTTCAGCGTTGCAATCGCGCTGTTCAACGCACGCTTCATCACAGCAACACTCGCTGCCGTATACCTGCTGGTATTGATTGCCTCAGCTTCCCCGATCAATGCTTCCAGCGCATCCTTATCCGGGATCATGCGCAGGGCGGAGATCGCCGCCGTAAGGTCTTTCACAGCCGTGTCCACCGCATCCTGCGTTGCATTTGCATCTTCCAGCACGGACTTTGCTTCGGCCAGGACAGTCTCAAAGCTCGTCCATGCCTCGTTCTGGATGTACTGGCCGGCGTTTTCGACAATGCCGTCGCCCTTGGTGACCAACGCTTCCAGCTCGGTGACGTCTGCGCGGTAGACCAGGCCATAAATGGCGTCATACAGCGCATCCACTGCTGCGGTGATGTCCGCTTCCAGGACTTCTTCATCGTCCAGCAGGTCTTCCGCCGCTGCATACGCTTCGTCCAGCGCTTTCAGGCTGTCCGGCGTGAACAGGTCGCGGTTGATGGACTCTGCGATTTCCATCGGGATGTCCAGCTGGCTCTTGTCGCCTGCGACAAAGCTCAGATAATGTAGTGCGTCGATCAAATCGCTCCATGCGGTGTTGATCTCGTCCTGCGTTGCGGTCTTCTTTGCCTCGACGTCCTTCGCTGCCTGCAAAGCCGCTTCGTACTTCTCCTTCACGGATTCCACTGCTTCCGCAGCCTCGTCCGCTCTGCCTTCGGCAATTTCGATGGTCGTGCGCAGGTTCTGCTTGTCTACCACTGTAAACGTATAGGTATTCTCCAATCCCTTGGCGGCGTCCTCTGCCGGGATTTCTACCACATAGGAATCCGTTTCAAAGGCGGATTCTTCCACGTCAACCCCGTTGACCTGCACGCCAGCGAATTCGCGGCCCTGCATCGGCGTAAATTCGAGGGTGAGCGCTTCTTCCGTTGCCGGAACCGTATACACGCCCAGCAAATCGGCAATTGTCTGCTCCTCGCCATTGACCGCCAGCGACGCATTGCGTCCGTTGTAGCGGATTACAATCGTGTCTTCGGTGGGTTCTGGATCTTCTGGATCGTCGTAATCGAGTTCGCTGAAATCGTACCACAACTGTACATGCTCATCTTCGGAGGTGATGCTCTGGGATTGGAATTCTTCAAAAGTCAAGGCCTTGTCGTATATGCGGAAATTATAGAAGGTGTGCGTGTTGCGATGGTCGTCCACCTCGGCATTATCGAATTCACCAAGTCCAACAGAGAAGCCGTGCTCGCTTCGGTCGATTCCTGTAACGCCGTCCGTTGTATAGGACTGATCCTCTACATACAAGCGCAATTGATCTGTGTCCGCATCAAATACGGCGGCAACACGCAGCCAGTTTTTGATCGCTTCGGTGGAGATTACATCACTGCTCACTCCTTGCCAGCCACCGTTGTGACAGATGTAGAAATACAACCGGTATCCTCCGCCAACGGCCTCTGTCCGGAAGCCGACCGAGCGGTCGCCATTTCCTGCAAGATAACCAAAGCTGCTGCTCTCTCCGATCTTGAGGGTTGTCTCGATGGTAAAGCTGTTCTCCGTTCCGCTGAGAAGCTCATTGAACTTTGCATCAGCGTCCTTTACATCGACAGGGAACCATCCCTTCAAGGCGTATTCCTTTTCTTCATCCTTAATAATCTTAATATCCTTTTTATTGGTCAGTTCCGTGATATCGATGTCATAGCCGTTTTGACTCTTATCTTTAATCCATACTTGGGCCTTTTCTTCTTGGATGCGCTGCGCAAGGCCAATCATTTCCGTAAGGGTTTGAATCTTTTCCGGATCAATCAGGTCCTGTGCCTCTTCGGGTAGGCTTTCATATTTTTCCTGAAGGGCGAGCAACTGTTCTGTCTGATCCGGACGGGTGACGATAATCTCGTCGATGGATTTGGAAAGCCTTTCAGCCGCCGCTTTATCCAGTTCCTGCACAATTTCGTCCGAGTTTTCCGGTTGGCTCAAAATGGTCTGTGAGGTTGTCTCATTCGCGCCGGAGAGGGTGTTCCGGAACAGATTATAGAATGCGGCCGATGACCAACCGAAGTTCGTAGCATTGAGCCGGTCGCCTGTTTCCGGGTTGTAGTTTTCATTGATCGGTTCGTCGCCCAGCAATCCCTTTGCATTGTCAAACAGGCGGTAGGCGGACTCTACGGCCTCTTCATCCCGGCCATAGTTATGCATGGCTTCCACCGCAAACATCGCCTGATCCATCCAGACCGGGCCTCTCCAATAGGCGGTCGGGCTATATTTTGGATTATCCCTTGCTGCGGTGGGGAAGGGCATTGGGGTATAGAACTGGTTTTCGTCGAGCATGTTGTCGATGACAGCCTCCGCCTGCGCCGGCATAGCCATATTTGCCCAGAGCGGGATCCAGCCCTCGGTTCCTTTGCCGCGGTTGACCAGCAATTTTTTCACCGATCCGTCTTCGTTGGTTTGCAGATCGTAATAGAAGCCGGTATCCACATCGAACATATTCTCGTTGACGTAGTTACGTACCTGCTCGGCTTCCGCTTCGTATTGTGCAGCTTCTTCCGTTTTGCCGAGCATCTCCGCCATCGCTTTGAGATAACACTTCTCGGCATACAAATAAGCGTTCAGGTCGACGGATTCCTGGTTGAGGGTATAGCCGACGGTCTGCCTGTCATCGTTTTTGACGCGATAGATTTGAATGCCAATGTCGTCTGGTCCATATCCCTCTATGTCAAACCGGGTGGCGTTGTCCATGCCGCTTTCCCAAGCTGCTGCCTGTAAAACCATACCGGTGTTAAACAATGCTTCTCCGTTCTCATCGTACTGGATGTTCCCGGAGCTGTCATACTGGTAGTGGTCGCGGTGCACCATGGCGCCGTATTCCGCAATGCCGTTTTGATCGATGTCACGATTTTTGTACCACCATTCGTGATAGGCCACCAGCTTTGGATACATTTCTGCGATGAAGTCCTCGTCTCCGGTCTGCTGATAATAGTTATAAACAGCCCAGGCAGCCAAAGGAGGCTTTGTGTCGCGGTCGTTCCCAATCCCGGTGTCGCGGAACAAATCGCAGATCACGCCGGCATCCCACGGACGGTTGGCGTCGTCCTCTTGAATCTGGAAGGCGAACTGCGCACGCAATTCCTCTTTAGCGAGGTCCGGATTGAACCGGGAGGTTGCGACAGCATGTTTCCAGGAGTCCCACGCCCAGAAGCCGACGCTTGTGTCGCCAAACGGCTGGATCGCACCGTAGGGCATCTGCCCGGCCGCGCTGCGCCAGTTGCCTATCAGGGTAATGACCGCTTTTGTCGCCGCATTCTTGTACCTTTGCTCCACATCGGCTGTCTTGATTTTCTCGAGGTACCCATCCCATCTTGCCTGGTTTTCTTCAAAATAGGATGCACTGTTTTGCAGCATATCGGCAACTTTGCTTTCTTCGGCCTCCGCTTCCTCCGCATCAAAGGTGTAGCTCTGCGTTTGGTAGATGGACTCGCTGCCCTGTGCGGGAACCGTCAGGTCCAACGCTGCCTCATAGGAGGTACCGTCTGCCGTGATCTCCACCGGCCGGCCAAACCGGATGTCATAATGGGTTGGCTCCCGGACAGCAATGGAAACGCCGTCTTCTATGGCTTGTAGGGTCCCCATTCGCAGGCTTCCCACCTGTTTGAGCTGCAATTCAAGCGCTTGATCGGTTTTGTTTTCCACGGTTGTCTCGATCAAAGCGGTGCGGTCGCTGGCAAAAATCAGGTTTAGATGCAAAATGAAGTCGTCCAGTTCATAGGACTGCACCAACTTGCCCGGATAGGCGGTCGCAGTCAGCACGCTCTTAGAGAGATCGTATGTAGTGCCGTCCTGGTTGGTGACCTGCCATTTGCCGATGCTGTCCGCTAAGGTATTGAACCCGCTGTCCAAAATGACGGTCGGCCCAGCAAAACCGCCGAGTTTTCCTGTGTCGTCCCCGGAGGGCAGGCGGAATCCAAACCATGCGCCCATATCGGAGAACTTATTGTCCACGGTATTGAGGATATTCGCATAGTCCCCCGCTGCATCGGTCCCGGTTGGAGTGCCCCAGACGCGGAACTCCCGGATGGAGCTGCCGGAGGAGACTTTCCCTTCTTCCAGCGACTGCATGCGGATATACCGGCCCTGCCCGCTGACGCGGAACGATTCCGCATCCCTAGTACCGTTTTCGGGAACCGGGTCATAGCGGCCGTTGTTGTTGCGGCAGATGGTTTTAAAGTGCTCATTGTCGTCCGATACCTGGATCTCATATTTCTTGGCCCAGGCGCCGGTGCTGCTGAATTCCGATTCCCCTTCCCAGAGGATTTCAATCTTGCTCAGGTCATAGACAGCCCCCAAGTCGACGGTCAACCACGCGTGGTTCATCTGCTCCGAGGTCATGCCGCGCCATTCATTTGCCCAACGTGTTTCTTCATCGCCATCAATCGCATAGATGGCCAGCCGATGGACGCCATTGTCATCCTGCTCGCTGTTTGCAAACGCGTTAATGGGCTGGATCTGTTCCGGTTCATTACTTGCAGCGCCAAAGGCTTGGATGGATGGGGCATAGGACGCCAACATAGCGATCGCCAGGAGCGTAGATACAATTTTTTTTCCTTTCATCTGAATACCTTTCCTCCTCTTTTTCATAAAGTCCTTTTTGTGTAGGGTTATAGAGCCTCCTTTCCTTATTTTATATATATCAATTCTTCGAACAGAAGTTAAATAGTTTATTCATAAAAACAATGATAATATTTTAAAAATATTATGTAATTTATCATATCTTGCTACTGCAAATAGTAACATTTTTTTCAAATAGTGTCAATTACATTTTATAATAAAGCCAAAACGGATTTTATGCGGAAATAGGTAAGAGCAATCGATCAAGTATTGCTATTTCAGAGGGGCTTGCTGACGGTCAATATCCGTTGTATGATTAAACTGGAAGCATTTAATAAAGCTTATGGGAGTTATGAATTATCCAGATGCGGAATACATCGTAGCATTGGAAAGGAAACCGTCATGAATGAATTGATTGCGATAAAAGTTATTGCACAGATGCACTGCGATTTTTCTACCAAATTTGGGATCCCCAGGCAGAGCGGCCTGGTAAAAGCCTTAAAGGGGACCGTTGTGTTTGCGCCCGAGTACCGCAATCCGGACGCTGTGCGCGGATTGGAAGGCTTTTCCCACATATGGCTGATCTGGCAATTTTCCGAGGCCGTGCGGGAGGGCTGGTCGCCCATGGTGCGGCCGCCGCGCATGGGCGGGAATACCCGCATGGGCGTGTTCGCCACACGTTCCCCGTTCCGGCCTAACGCGATCGGTCTTTCCAGCGTGAAATTGGATCGAGTGGAGTTCAGTCCTACGTTGGGGCCGGTGCTGCATGTCTCCGGCGCGGACTTAATGGATGGGACCCCGATTCTGGATATCAAGCCTTATTTGCCGGGGGTGGATAGCCACCCGGAGGCAGTGGGGGGATTTGCGGACCAGTTCCAGGGATATGCGTTGGAGGTGGATTTCCCAGAGGAGCTGTTACGATGCATTCCGGAAAACCGCCGGGAGGCCCTGATGGGTGTCTTAGCACAGGACCCGCGCCCATCGTACCAACACGACCCGGAGCGGCAATATGGCCTTTCATTTGCGGGCTTTGATGTGCGGTTCCGTGTGCGTGACGGCGTTTTATCGGTCTGTGAAGTGGTGCCTCTTACGTAAAAGGGGATCCCACCTTGCAAAAATTGAGAAAATAGGTTTGCTTTGGCCGCGTATTGTACGCGGCTTTTTTACTGCCAAAGCTGGTCTGTAAAAATCCACAGAAACTGGAAGAAGCAGAATTTAAAATAAAATACATATTTTGAAAAATTTGGTCTTATTTTCTAAATTGGATTGTACAAATAGCTGCTTTTATCAAATTTTTAATTGCCTATGGCTTCATAGGCAACGTTCCAATGAATGGTTTTACTTTAATCAAAGAAATAATTTTAGGAAAAATGCAAACAAATTACTAGAATGCCAGAAAAAAATACTATTCTTTCCAAAACATTTGTGATATAATGTATAAAAAAATAGATCGATTTTGAATAATATTATTGTTTATCCCTTTTTAGGAGGGAATATATGGGTTTAGGAAATGAGGGGTACCAAGCGTGGGGTAGAACTATGGCAATGCTGTAGAGGGAATTGCTTATAGCGAAAAAACATGTTTGGTAGTTCCTTGTTGAATATTTTTAGATAGGGGAGAGATGTGCATGAAATCGAAGAAGCTGGTTTCCCTGCTTCTCGCAGCGCTCATGACCGTCAGCGTAGGCATTCAGCCTGCTTTTGCTGCTGGGAATGACGCGGGAGATCCGTGGGACAGCGACGCACAGTGGCCGCAGCTTACGCGGGCCGCTTCCGAAATGAAACCCGAAGACCCGAAGTTTACCCACAAAGAGTGGACAGGCACCACCTATACTGGCCTAGACGGCCAGCAGGAAAACGCCTGGGACGTTGTGGGGATCAACCGCGAACCCGCAGCGACGTCGACGGTTCCTTATGAATCCGTGGACAAGGCCGTGACCGGCGCAGTGGATTATGCGAAGGATCAGTCCGCATACGTCCAAATGCTTTCCGGTTCCGGCGAGAAAGATTGGGAGCTCGTGGTCGTGTCCAATCCGGAAAAGGCCCAGAAGTATCTGGACGAGGGCTTTATGAACCCCGACTACGAGGTAAAAGCCGAGGATGGTTGGTACGACGTAGACGTCCCGCGCAGCTGGACCCGCTATGAGGACTGCGGCGATTGGGACTATTCCATCTATACGAATACCCAGATGCCTTGGCAGGAAGGGGATAACGCCAGCGTACCGCAGGCGCCGACCAATTATAACCCGGTGGGTTTCTACCGCAAGGAATTCACCGTAAATCCTTCCATGCTTCAGGAAAACGGCCGTGTGCTGATTTCCTTCCAGGGCGTGGAATCCGCTTATTATGTCTATGTCAACGGACATGAGGTGGGCTACAGTGAGGACAGCTACCGTCCGCACGAGTTTGATATCACCGATTACCTGAACCCGCAGGGCGAAGTCAACACCCTCGCTGTTGAAGTACATAAATTCTGCGACGGCACGTGGATGGAAGACCAGGACATGATCTATGACGGCGGTATCTTCCGCGACGTCTATCTCTATTCCACCCCGCTGGTGCATATCTCGGACTATCGCGTGATTACCGACCTGGACGAGACCTATACGAACGCAGACCTCCAGCTGAGCCCGGTGGTCACCAACTATGCGGCGCAGGACGTCTCGAACTTTGCCATCGACGTTCAATTGTTTGATGCAGAGGGCAACGACGTCTTTGCAGACGACCCCATGCACATCGACCTCGGCGCAATCGCCGCAGGCGAATCCGCAACGGCGGACGTCAGCAAGCTGGTCCAGAGCCCGAAGCTCTGGAGCGCAGAGGACCCGAACCTCTATACGTTGGTCCTCAACCTTTACGACAAGACTTCCGGCAAGCTGTTTGAGAGCGTTTCGCAGCAGCTTGGCTTCCGTGAGATCGAGTTCACCCGCACGGAAGTAGATGAAAACTACAACCGGATCACAACGGAATATGAGCCGATCACCATCAACGGCCAGCCGTTGTTGTTCCGCGGCACCAACCGCCACGACACCGATCCGTTCGGCGGCAAATATGTGCCGAAGGAAGTCTACGAGGAAGACGTCAAGCTGATGAAGGAATGGAACCTCAACGCGATCCGTACCTCTCACTATTCGAACGACGAATACCTCTATTACCTCTGCGACAAGTATGGCCTGTATATGATGGGCGAGACAAATGCGGAATGTCACGCGATCATGGGCCAGAACGACAACATTAATAACTATTTGGATACGATCTTGTTTGACCGTCAAAATACGTCCTATCAGACGTTGAAGAATCAGACGGCTGTTGTAGCGTGGTCCATCGGCAACGAGATGAGCTATGACCGTCACGGCGGCGATGATATTTTCCCGCGTGCAGTATGGTTCTTCAAGGACCGCGATTTGACCCGCCCGGTTCATGCGGAAGGTTTGAACCAGGACTGCGGCACCGATATGGGCAGCAATATGTATCCGGCGGTCGGCACAGTACAGGGTTATGCGGGCGAAGGCAAAATGCCCTATGTCATGTGCGAATACGACCATGCAATGGGCAATGCAGTCGGCAACATAAAAGAATATTGGGACGCGGTTCGCAGTTCCGACAACATGCTTGGCGGCTTTATTTGGGACTGGGTCGATCAGTCTCGTTACATCGATCTCGACTCTCTGCCGAGTCAGAGCAACATTACGGAACGGAGTAACAATGCCGCGGTCGCAACGATGACTGGGCCCACAACGGTAAACGATGCGGACGATGCTTCCCTCACAGGCAAGTCCTACAGCGGTTATGCAGTCATTTCCGGCGAAGCAAATGATGTTTATAACGAGGTCCTTTCCGGAGAAGATGCAAACTTCACCTTTGAAGTCATGGTGAAGCCGGACTCCACCGCGATGAACAGCGTCTTCCTCGCCAAGGGCGATTCCCAGGTTGCTTTGAAGACCCGCAGCAGCGGTGCTCCTGGCGTAGAATTCTTCGTCTATAATGGCGGCTGGCAGTCTGCCTCGTTTGACCTCCCGAGCGATTGGGTGGGCAACTGGCATCAGATCGCAGGCACCTACGACGGAAGCGCTTTGAAGGTCTACTATGATGGCAAGCTGATGGCGACCAACAACGGTCGTTTCGATATTCGCACCAATTCGTATGACCTCGGCGTCGGCATCGATCTGGAGCACAATCGCACAGTGGATGGAGAAATCTCCATTGCGCGCATTTATAACAAGGCACTGACGGCGGAAGAACTCCAGGCACAGAACAGCCAGGCACCTGCCATCGGCGCAACCGACGACAGCGTTGTGCTGTGGCTGGATTACTCCGAGCCGATTACCGAGCTGGAGAGCCAGTATTGGGATTACTATGCAGAGGATTATGCACAGCAGAATCTCTACAATGAAGAGATGGACGGCAAGTTCTTTGGCTACGGCGGCGACTTTGGCGATAGCAACAACAGCGGCAACTTCTGCGTGAACGGCCTCGTATCTCCGGACCGCGACCCGCAGCCGGAGCTCTATGAAGTGAAGTATCAGTACCAGTCCATTTGGGTAACGGCAACGGAAAATGCGCTCGTAAACCGCAAGGTCAACATCTATAATGAGAATAACTTCACCAATGTCAACGATTATGAAGTCCAGTGGAAGCTTTTGCAGGACGGCGAAATCATTGACGAAGGGACTCTGACGGATGAAGAAGCGAATGTAGCGCCGAAGGAGACCAAGACAGTTACCATCCCATACACCATGCCCGCAGAGAACGAGCGTCCGGCAGGTGCGGAGTATTACCTCAACATCGACTTCCTGCTCAAGGAGGATACGCTTTGGGCAGAGGCAGGCCACGAGGTCGCGCACGAACAGTTCGCAATCCCGGCAGTTGCCCCGGCAGTTGCCCCGGTCATCTCCGATAAGGCAGTCACCGTGGATACCGAAAGCGATGCGGACTATGTCCTCATCTCTGGCGACGGCTTCAGCTTTAAGCTGAATAAGACCACGGGCGCGATGTCCAACTATGTCTTCCGCGGCGAAGAGATTATCGAAGAAGGCCCGGCGCCGGACTTCTGGAGAGCGGCGAACGACAACGATAAGAATATGGACTCCACCTGGAAGAACGCCAACAAGAACATCACGCTGGATGAAGATGGACTGACGGTCTCCACGGCGGAGGACGGCAGAACGGTCATCACCACCGAGTTGACGTTGAACAATGCGAAAGGCGCGAAAGAGACGGTTGTATATACGATCGACGGTTCCGGTGCGGTTACAGTCAACTTTACATTGGATGCCACCGACACGAGCATGGGACAGATCATGAAGGTCGGTTCTACGATGACTCTGCCAGCAGGCTATGAGAACATCACCTGGTATGGCAACGGCCCGTCCGAGGGTTACACGGACCGCTGCTCATATGCAACGGTTGGTGTCTTTGATACCACGGTTACGGATTCCTTCTATCCCTTCCTCCGGCCTCAGACCTCTGGTAACCACAACGGTGTGAAGTGGATGGCTTTGACGGGCGAAGAAAAGCCCTATGGCGTCCTTGTTGCCGGCAAGCAGGATCTGGAAGCGAGTGCCCTACACTTCACGATGGATGAACTGGACGCGGCAAATCATCCGTATGAGTTAACTGCTCCGAATGAGGAGACGTATTTCCATGTGGACCTGATCTCCCGCGGTATCGGCAACGCAAGCTGCGGCCCGGATAACCTGGATCAGTACAAAGTTCCGAACAATCAGGCATACACCTATGAGTACACCATTATCCCGTACGAGACCGCTTCCGGCGATCCGATGGAGCTGAGCAAGCCCTGGAGAACCCTCGAGAGCTTTGACCAGGATGCATTTGACCAGCAGCAGGCGCAGGCGGTGGAAGAGGCGATCGATTCGATCTTCGTGTATTCCTATGACCAGCTCGACGAGGTCGAAGCAGTTATGGATCTCTACGAGGGACTGACCGATGCCCAGAAGGCGCTTGTTTCCAATTACAGCGACCTTGAGAGCGCATTGGAAGAAGTTTCGACGCTCCGCGGCAAGGCTCCGTATGTGAAGGATCAGAGCAACAACGCGATGGATCCCGTCATCCCGGAGACGGCAACCTTGATTCATGACGACACCTTTGGCGCTGCTATGACAGGTTATATGCCGATTCTAAATAACAAGGGAACCGACGGTGGGGACATCTTCAAAGATGTGTTCAAAGGCAAGAACCCGTTCACTGTGGAAGTTTGGGTGAAGCCGTCCACCAACCAGAGGGATTACGACATGTTCCTCGGCAAGGGCGATAGCTGCATGGGCTTCCGTATCCGTACGTCGACCATTGATTTCTTCATCAAGGCGAACGATGGCAAATGGTACACCTATGAGTACGAATATAACCGCGACGAAGTGATCAACAAGTGGAACCACATCGCTGGCATTTATGACGGCAGCAACCTGTACCTCTACCTGAACGGCGAGATCGTCGCGCAGGCGGCGGATAGCTCTACGGGCGGCGTGGCTTCCAATGACACGGACTTCTATATCGGTTATGACTCTGAGACGGGCAGAAGCAACAGCAATCAGTTCGCCAAGGTGCGCGTCTACAATAAGGCGCTCAGTGCCGACGAGCTGAACGGCCAGGACGCTTATGACAAGGCAGAAGCAGAAGCACCGGCTATCACTCCGGACAATGAAAACGTTGTCCTGTGGCTCGACTTTGCAACGCTCGGCTACAACGACGTACCGGTTGTGGACGAGGACGGAGTGACGCTTTCTCCGAAGAATGCAGAAATCGTCCTGGGCACCGACCAGGAATACACCATTGTGAAGGCCGCCCCGACGGCGACCGCAAAAGCGGGTTCTGCACGTGCAGCCGCAACCATGGAAGACCTGCAGGCTCTGCTCGAGCAGGCAAATGGGATTGATACCAGCATCTACACAGAGAGCAGCGTAGCAATTCTGAATGCAGCCATCAACGTGGCGAACGTTGTAGTGGCAACACCGGGCGCGGCAGAAGCGATTATCGACAGCGCCTATAATATGTTGAAGGCAGCCATCGAAGGATTGGTGTGGGATGATACGTATGAAGTAACATCCGCAGATTGGTCCATCGTCGATTCCTTCGGACGCGAGATCGAAGGCGCGAGCATTACGCCGAATCCGGAGGATGCTGGCAAGGCGACGGTTTCCGTGGGCGAAAACGTTCCGGTTGGGACGAGAATCCGCGTGATGGCCACCAATATCAATGGCAACGAGAACCTCTCTGCAAAGACGTATGCGACGGTCGTTCCGGTTCCGGAGAAGACCCCGTATGAAAAATTGCAAGAACTGTATCTGGAGGCCACAAAGATTCACGATGCAGGCCAAGGCGAGCATCTTGACACGGCTTGGGAAGCGTTCGAATCTGCGTATGCGGCCGCAGGCGCAGCGCTGGATAACGAATCCGCAACGGACGCAGAGCTGCTGAACGCGTTGGATACCTTGCAGGCGGCAATTGACGGCCTGACGGTAGAAGAACCCTCTGAGCATACCCTGCGCGTTGAATATGATTCGAACGTGACGCTTTTGGTCAACGGTGAAAAGCCGCCGTTTGCAGACTTGCTGGGCAGCTACACCGCAGAGGTCATGGCGGGCGACGAAGTGACGCTGACCTTTGCGACGAGACTGGATGGCAGAGAGTTTGCAGCGGCCTCCGTGCTGGTCAATGGCGAAGAGACGCCAGTTGATATCGAAGCACTGGATTCCACCAAGGAATTTGATTATGTGTTGACGATGCCGAACACCGAAACCACGGTGCAGCTCGTGAGCACAGTGATCAGCAAGCTTGCATTGCGCGAGGCAATCGCAAATGCGGAAACGGCTATGGCCGGCGAAGAGTATGCGACGATGATCCCGAGCGCAAAGAGGAACTTTGACGCAGCATATGCAGCGGCGGTTGCTGTTGAGGCGGACAAGACGGCCTTGCAGGACGAAATCGACGAAGCTTGGAAGAACATGTTGGACGCAATGTTCTACCTGTCCTTCACCGCTGGAGACAGAGAAGGCTTGGCGGCCTTGTTGGATCTCCTGCCGGATCTCAACGAAGAGGACTTCACGCCGAATAGCTGGGAGGCCTATGAGAAGGCTGTTACGGACGCAGAAGCGCTCGTAGACGACGAAGACGCTCTGGAGACCGAAGTGGAGCCGGCAAAGCAGGCCCTGCAGGATGCAATCGCAGGCTTGACCTTCCGCGCGGATACCAGCTCTCTGGAGACGCTGATTGCGAAGGCGGAAGAGATCCTGGCCGACCTGGACAGCTATGAGAGCAGCGAAGAGGTCAAGAACGCCTTCATAGACGCCCTGGATGCAGCCAAGGCAATGATGGAAAACGCCAATGCTACGCAGAAGGAAGTCAATGCATGTGCAGACGACCTGACGGTTGCAATGGCAAACCTGCGCAAGACGCCGGATAAGGACGCATTGGAGGCTTTGATTGCCCAAGGTGAACAGGCGGATGCAAACGACTACACAGCGGTGGACTATGCAGCGTTGAAGGCTGCTATCCAGACCGCGAAGGCAGTTGTTGCAAAAGCGGACGCGTCCTCGGAAGAGATTGTCAGTGCATACAATACCCTGCAGGCGCGTATCAACGCGACGACAGAGGTTGAGGAGCCCACGAAGCCGGATGCTGGCAACAGCCACAAGACTTCCGGATCTTCCGGCTCGAAGAACAACAGCAATGTGTACGGCTCTGCTGGCACAGCGGTCGTCAACCAGGCGGTCACCGCAGCGCAGAATGTGCTTGCACAGGCGAGCGTATACAGCGATACAACGGTCAGCTTCTCCTTGAAGAGAGGCAGCGCATATTGCTTCAAGATGACGGTTGTCAATGGAAACGGTGTTGCCCCGAGCTTCACCGTGGGCAATGGCAGCGTGCTGAAGACGCAGTTTGTGGCGCAGATCGGAAACGACTACTACTACAGAGTCTATGCCGTCGGCACACCGGGCCAGAGCACGGGCGTTTACACGACCTTGCCGGGCCAGAACGCGCAGCAGCATTGCTCCGTAACCATCGCATAAAGGATGGTTCGCACATCTTGAACTAGATAAGACGCAGGGCGCCCTGCCGCATTCATAAGAAGTGTTTGCGGCAGGGTGCTTCTTTACTTAGAAACACTTTTGTGCCTCGGACAAAGGAGGCGTTTCCTGGGCAGGAGGTTGTGCCTCTGTGGCCGGACTATTTTACAAGTTACGACTTGATTAGAAAGGGAAAATGTGAGAAAATACGTAAAAGAAAAGTTGTGCTTCTGACAGCCATTGGCTGTTGTGGAATGTACATTTATAATGTGTTTATAGGAAATCCTTTCACATGCATTCTAGCGAACCTGTTGAAAAAAAGAGATCTTTCATCGCTTTTTTCATTCTATATAGAGGAAAATAGCGGTATTTGATTGTTTTGAGCCCTTATAATGTAAAATACGAAAAATATTTTTCGCTTGACAAAAAATGGATTTGCAATATAATTAAAAAAATTGAAGTATTTTAAAATGAGCCGTTTTGTATCTTATGCCATTCAAAATGGCTGGCCCAGGTAGCCCCATGAGGGAAATGAATCCTATGGATTGAGGGCTTATTCCGCTCGGCGGACGACAATCAAAGTGAGAAAGAATGGTGTGAATATGAGTTTTCAGATCCTGGGGACGGGAAGTGCCCATCCTGCCTGCTCGCAGACAAACGATGACCTTTCGGCTTTCCTGGATACCTCGGATGAATGGATTTCCACCCGGACAGGAATCAAAAGCCGGTATGTCTGCACAACCGAAACCATATCCGATCTGGCGGTCGAGGCAGGGCGTGCGGCGCTGCGAGATGCAGGCGTCGAACCCGAAGAGCTGGATCTGATTATCTGCTCAACGATTCGGGGCGACTACATAACGCCTGCTCTGGCCTGCGTTGTCCAGAACAGGCTGGGGGCGACTTGCCCGGCGTTCGACATCAATGCCGCGTGTTCCGGCTTTGTTTATATGTTGGACGTTGCAGCCGGCTATTTTGCCCGCAAGCGCGTCAAGAAGGTCCTGCTGATTGCCGCGGAGGAGATGTCCAAGCTGCTCGATTGGAAGGACCGCCGGACCTGCGTGCTGTTTGGCGATGGGGCTGGCGCGGCTGTGTTGGGCGAGGGGGACGGCTTGCGCTCCATCCGCATTACGACGTCCGGCAATATGGACGTGCTTAGGATTCCGAACGTGCAGGGAAATTCGCCTTTTGGCGAAACCAAGGATTGTGAATCCTACCTCTTTATGGATGGGCAGGAGGTCTATAAATTTGCAGTCAACGCCATGTGTAACGATATACGCACCGTGATTAAAGAGGCGGGCCTGACAGAGGACGACGTGGATTTTGTGCTTCCCCACCAGGCCAACCTGCGGGTCATTGAAACCGCAAAGAAACGGCTGGGTATCCCACCGGAGAAATTCCATGTGAACATCAGCCGCTATGGAAATACCTCTTCTGCGGGTGTTGCAATTCTGATGGATGAGATGCACCGCGCGGGAGCGTTCCATCCGGGCGATGTGCTTGTGATTTCCACCTTTGGCGGGGGCCTGACGACGGGCGCTTGTACACTGGTTTGGACCGTATAAAGATTGAGTGGATATCTGGAAAGGAGCAATTTTTATGATAAAGACACCGATTTGCGAGTTGTTTGGCATTGAATATCCGATCTTCCAGGGCGGCATGGCCTGGGTTGCGGATGCGTCCCTCGCCTCTGCGGTTTCGAACGCAGGCGGCCTGGGGATTATCGCCGGGATGAATTCCAACGGCGAACAGCTCCGCGCGGAGATCCGCAAGTGCCGTGAGATGACAGACAAGCCCTTTGGCGTCAACGTGATGCTGATGAGTCCCTTTGTCGAAGAGGTTGCACGCGTTGTGGTAGAGGAAAAGGTACCGGTCCTCACCACGGGCGCAGGGAACCCCGGCAAATATATGCCCGCATGGTTGGAAGCCGGGATCAAAGTCGTCCCGGTGGTGGCTTCTGTGGGCGTTGCAAAGCTGGTTGAGAAGCGCGGCGCAGCTGCGGTGGTCGCAGAAGGTGGCGAAAGCGGCGGACACATCGGTGAGCTCACGACCATGGCGCTTGTCCCGCAGGTGTGCGACGCGGTGAAGATCCCGGTGATCGCGGCGGGCGGCATCGCGGATGGACGTCAGCTGGCGGCAGCGTTCATGCTGGGCGCGGTGGGCGTGCAGGTGGGTACCCGCTTCCTGGTGGCGAAGGAGTGCACCATCAGCCCGGTCTACAAGGAAAAAATTCTCAAGGCAAAGGACATTGACACCATCAGCACGGGCCGCCGACTGGGGCATCCGGTGCGCGCGTTGAAGACGCCCTTCTCCCGCGAGTTGGCCCATATGGAATATGACCCCAATGTAACCGACGAGGAATTTGAAAAGTACGGCGTGGGTGCGGTGCGCAAAGCGGCGCGAGAGGGCGACGCACAGCATGGCTCGTTCCTGGCTGGCCAGGTGGCCGCAATGGTCAATAAAGAGCAGACCTGCAAGGAGATCATCGAGGATCTCTTCACACAGGGCGAACAGGTTCTCGGAGGTGCGATGAAATGGGTAAAATAGCCTTTTTGTTCAGCGGGCAGGGCGCGCAGTATCCTGGTATGGGAAAGTCGCTCTGCGAGGCCAGCGAAGCGGCCAAGGCGGTGTTCGATCTGGCGGATTCCATCCGTTCGAATACCTCTGCCCAGTGCTTTTCCGGGACGAAAGAGGAATTGAGCCGCACGGAAAATACGCAGCCGTGCGTCTATTGTGTGGATCTCGCGGCGGCGGAAGCCCTGAAAGCCAGCGGGATTGTGCCGGACGTGGCGGCCGGCTTTTCCCTTGGCGAGGTGGCTGCCCTGACGTTCTGCGGGGTGCTTACCCCGGAGGATGGCTTCCGGCTGGTGTGCAAGCGCGCGTCCTTTATGGACGAGGCGGCGGAGCGGACAAACGGCGGCATGGCCGCTGTGCTGAAGCTCTCCGACGAGCGTGTGGAGGAACTCTGCGCGGCGCATCCGGGGACCTATCCGGTAAACTACAACTGCCCGGGACAGGTGTCCGTGGCGGGCGAAAAGACGGCTTTGGAAGGGCTCTGCAAGGCGGTACAGGAGGCGGGCGGCCGTGCCGTTCCACTGGCGGTGAGCGGCGGATTCCACTCCCCGATGATGGATTCCGCGGCGGCACAGATGCAGGAGGAGCTTAAGCAAGTGGCGGTCTCCGCGCCGGCGACGCCGCTCTATGCAAACTATACGGCAGAGCACTATGCGCAGGATGCGGCGGCGATTAAGCAGAACATCGCCATGCAGGTCAACCACCCGGTCCCGTGGCAGGCGATTTTGAAAAAGATGGCGGACGAGGGCGTCACCGATTTTGTAGAGGTCGGGCCCGGCAAAACGCTCGCCGGTTTGGTGAAAAAGACGCTCCCCGGCGTATCCATCCATCGCGTGGAGGATGCGGAAACCTTACAGGCCACGGTGGATGCGCTGAAATAAAGCCATTTCCAGATCAAAATGATGAGAGACTAAAGGAGGAATTTTTTTGCTGACCAATCAGACTGCGGTTATCACCGGAGGTTCCCGCGGTATCGGCCGTGCGATTGCATTGAAGATGGCAGAGAGCGGCGCCAATGTTGCGATCGTGTATGCGGGCAACGAAGAGGCCGCCAACGAGACATGCGCGCTTGCCGCAGAGCACGGCGTGACCGCCAAAGCGTACCGCTGCGACGTGTCCGACTTTGATGCGACAAAGGAGACGGTGGCACAGATTCTGGCGGACTTTGGGCAGATCAACATTTTGGTGAACAACGCCGGCATCACGCGCGACGGCCTGCTGCTCTCCATGAAGGAGGCCGACTTTGACGCGGTGATCGATACGAATTTGAAGGGCGCTTTCCATATGATTAAGCATTGCTATTCGCATTTCATGAAGCGCCGCAGCGGAAGGATCATCAACATCTCCTCCGTCTCAGGGTTGATGGGCAACGCAGGGCAGGGGAACTACTCTTCCGCCAAAGCCGGGCTGGTCGGTCTGACCAAGTCCGTGGCGAAGGAGCTCGCTTCCCGTAATGTGACCTGCAACGCCATTGCGCCTGGTTTCATTGAAACGGATATGACGGCAAAGCTCAGCGATAAAGTAAAAGAAGGCGCGAGTGCGGCGATCCCGCTCAAGCATATGGGCAAGCCGGAGGATATTGCAAATCTGGCGGTCTTCCTGGCGGGAGACGGCGCGTCGTATATCACGGGCGAAGTCATCCGCGTGGATGGCGGCCTCGGTATGTAAAAGTTTGGGGGATTGTAAAAAATGGAAAAACGAGTCGTAATTACCGGAATCGGCGCAGTTACGCCGGTTGGCAACGACATCCCGACCACTTGGGAGAGCTTGCTTGCGGGCAAGAACGGCATTGGAAAAATTACGAAGTTCGATACGTCCAACAGCAAAGTGAACATTGCGGCAGAGGTCAAGGGATTCGATCCGTTGCTGTACATTGAAAAATCCCAGGTGCGCAAGATGGACCTGTTCACCCAGTATGCGATGGCTGCCGCGGCGCAGGCGATGCAGGACAGCGGCATCGAGGGCAAAGTGGAGCCGGAGCGCTTGGGCGTCTATATCGGCACGGGCGTCGGCGGAATGAATACCTTTGTGGAAGAGACCACGAAACTGCTCAACAAAGGGCCGAAGGGGATTTCGCCCTTCTTCATCACCAAATTGATTACCAATATTGCCGCCGGCAATGTTGCGATTAAATACCAGGCAAAAGGCCCGTCCCTCTGCGTTGTGACGGCCTGCGCAACTTCCGCCCACGCAGTGGGCGAGGCATTCCGGGCGGTCAAGCACGGCTATGCGGACGCGATCATCGCAGGCGGCACGGAGGCGACCATCAATGAGCTGGCCACTGCCGGTTTTGCCAATTGCATGGCGCTGTCCAACAGCGATGACCCGGAGGACGCCTGCACACCGTTCGACAAGCGCCGCAGCGGGTTTGTCATGGGCGAAGGCAGCGCGGTCTTGATCCTGGAGGAGTACGAGCACGCGGTTGCGCGCGGCGCGAAGATCTATGCGGAGATGGTCGGTTATGGGAATACGAACGACGCCCATCACGTGACCGCGCCGGACCCGGAGGCGGACGGACCGGCAAATGCCATCCGCCAGGCGATTGCGGAAGCGCAGATGCCTGCGGACGCATCCCTGTACATCAATGCGCATGGTACGAGTACACCTCTGAACGACAAGACAGAGACATTGGCGTTCAAAAAGGCGTTGGGGCAGAAAGCATACGAGGCGGTTATCAGCTCCACGAAGTCTATGACCGGCCATATGCTGGGCGCTACGGGCGCGCTGGAGGCCATTGTATGTGCGCTGGCCCTGCAAAACAGCGTGGTCCCGCCGACGATCCACTATCAAGAGACCGACCCGGAGTGCGACCTCGACTACACCCCGAATACGGCCCGGAAGGTCGAGTTGGACTATGCGCTCTCTACCAACCTCGGCTTTGGCGGCCACAACGCATGTTTGGCGTTGAAGAAGTACAACGGGTAAGGAGGGAGTTTCATGAAAATCGAAGAAATCCGGGAACTCGCACAGATCATGAAGGAAAACGGCCTTGGAATGTTGGAATTGCAGGAGGATGGAACCAACCTGCGCATGGAAGCCGCCAGTGCCGCAGCTCCGGCAGCTCCGGCGGTCGTGCCTGTGGTACAAGCGGTGCCCGCCGCTGCACCCGTGCAGGCAGCTCCGGCAGCCCCTGCTTCGGCGGCTTCGGCAGCGCCGGTGGCCACGCAGGATGGCACGCCGGTGGACTTCAACAATTTGAAAGAGGTCAAGTCCCCGATGGTCGGCGTGTTTTATCAGGCGCCTTCCCCGGAGGCGGACCCCTATGTCCGCGTCGGCAGCAAGGTCAAGAAGGGCGATGTGCTGTGCGTGATCGAAGCGATGAAGCTGCTCAATGAGATCACCGCGGACACGGACGGGGAAATCGTCGATGTTTGTGTAGAGAATGGACAGCTGGTGGAATACGGCCAGGTGCTCTTTAAGATCTTTTGAGGGCAGGAGGAAAAAGACCTATGACGAGAGAAGAGTTGAAAGAGATCCTGCCGCACCGTGAGCCCATGCTTCTATTGGATGAAGCGACCAAGATTGAGGACAATCTGGCGGAGGGCAAATATACGGTGCGCGGCGACGAATGGTTCTTGCAGGGCCATTTTCCGGGCAACCCGGTGGTCCCGGGCGTCATCCAGTGCGAAATGATGGCGCAGACCTGCTGTGTGCTGCTGGTGGAGGCGGTAAAGGGACATACCCCGCTCTACACCGGTTTGGATAAGGTACGCTTTAAAGGGCAGGTAAAGCCGGGCGATACGATCGTATTCCATTGCAGCGCAACTGGACAGCGCGGGCCGTTCTGCTTTGCAAAAGGCGAAGGGCGTGTCAATGGCAAATTGGTGGTAAAAGGGGATCTCTCCTTTGCCATCGTTTGAGCATTGTAAATTTGATGATAAAGAGGTGTAGACCTTGTTTTCAAAGATATTGATCGCCAACCGTGGGGAAATCGCTGTGCGCATTATCCGCGCCTGTAAAGAGATGGGGATTTCCACGGTGGCCGTTTTTTCAGAGGCGGACCGCGACGCGTTGCATGTGAGCCTGGCGGATGAAAGCATCTGTATTGGCCCTGCGCAGGTACAGGACAGCTACCTGAATATGACGGCGATCCTTTCCGCGGCAGAGGCGACCGGGGCTGGCGCGATCCACCCGGGGTACGGTCTGCTCTCTGAGAATGCCAAGTTTGCCGCCCTATGTGAGGAGTGCCACATCGTCTTTATTGGGCCGTCCTCCAAGGTGATCTCCGAGATGGGCGACAAGGACGCTGCACGCAAGACCATGATTGCAGCGGGCGTGCCGGTTGTCCCGGGATGCGAGATGGTAGAGGATCTGGCCAAAGCCCACGAAGAGGCGGACCGGATCGGGTATCCGCTTCTGGTGAAGGCGCGCGCAGGCGGCGGCGGCAGAGGGATTCGCCGCGTAGACCGTTCTGAGGATTTTGAGGACGCATTCCGCTCCGCTTCTCAGGAAGCCCAGCTTGCTTTTGGGGACGGCGGCGTTTATCTGGAGAAGTTTGTCGCCCCCGCGAAACATATTGAGATGCAGCTCCTCTGCGACCGGCAGGGGAATGTCATCACGTTGGGGGAGCGCGAATGTTCCATCCAGCGGAAGAACCAAAAGATGATCGAGGAAAGCCCCTCCCCGGCGGTCACGCCGGAGCTCCGCCAGAAGATGGCGGAGGCGGCGGTGAAGGCCGCCAAGGCGGTTGGCTATACCGGCGTTGGGACCATCGAATTCCTGCTGGACCCGGATAAGAATTTCTATTTTATGGAGATGAATACCCGCTTGCAGGTGGAGCATCCGGTGACGGAGATGGTCAGCGGCATCGACCTGGTCAAATGGCAGATCCGCGTGGCTGCGGGAATGCCTCTGGCCTTTACGCAGGACGATATACATATTTCCGGCCACGCAATTGAGTGCCGCATCAATGCGGAGAATCCGGAGCTGAACTTCCGGCCGAGCTGCGGCAGGATTTCCCTGCTGCATATCCCGGGCGGCCCCTGGGTGCGCTTTGATACGGCGCTGTATCAGGACTATATGGTCCCGCCGTTCTATGATTCCCTGATCGGCAAGCTGATTGTCCATGCCCCGACGCGCGAGGAGGCCATCCGCAAGATGCAGGCCGCCCTGTGCGAATTGGTGGTGGAAGGCGTGGATCACAACGCGGAACTCCATATGGATATTTTGAGCACACCGGCGTTTAAATCCGGAGATTACTATACAAACTTCATGGAACTGCGGGAAAAGAGGGGATAACGGATGCTTCCAAAAAACCTATTTAAAAAGCCGAAAAACGACCTGGAATCGTATGACAAATATACCAAGTCCCCGGCGCCGGATATACCAAGCGAGCTGTGCATCTCCTGCCCGGAGTGCAAGGCGATGCTGTTCACAAGTGAACTGAACGAAAATCTCGACGTCTGCCCAAAGTGCGGCCATCACTTCCGCGTGAACGCGCGGCAGCGGATCAGCATGATTGCAGACGAGGATTCGTTTGAGGAACACGACGCCAACATGCGTTCGCGCAACCTGATCGGGTTCCCCAATTACGACCGCAAGCTCAAACACGCGTATCTGGAGAGCGCGGAGAAAGAGGGCGTTGTCTGCGGTACGGCGCGCATCAACGGCATGAAATGCTGCCTGTTTGTCATGGAACCCTATTTTATGATGGGAAGCATGGGCACGGTGGTGGGAGAGAAAATCACCCGCCTGATTGAATACGCCACGGAGCACTCTCTGCCGGTGATCGGCTACACGGTTTCCGGAGGTGCGCGCATGCAGGAGGGGACGCTTTCCCTGATGCAGATGGCGAAGACCAGCGGCGCGGTCAAGCGCCACAGTGACGCGGGAAACCTGTACATTGTCGTGCTGACCGACCCGACGACCGGAGGTGTTACGGCCAGCTTTGCAATGGAAGGGGACATCATATTGGCCGAGCCCCACGCTTTGATTGGGTTCGCGGGGCCGCGTGTCATCAAGCAGACCATGCGCCAAAAGCTCCCTGCGGGATTCCAGCGCGCAGAGTTCCTGTTTGAAAAGGGGTTTGTGGACCAGGTGGTCCAACGCAGCGAACAGAAGGAAATGCTGGCAAAGCTCCTGTCTTTGCACGGCGCAATCCCGGAAGGAGGGGCGTCCAATGGAAGCATTTGAGCGCGTACAGGCGGCCCGTTCGAAAGGCCGGCCGACCGGAACGGATTTTATCAATCACATCTTTGATGATTTCATCGAGATGCACGGGGACCGCCGCTTTGGAGACGACAAGGCGATTGTGGCAGGAATCGCGCGTTTAAACGGGATGCCTGTCACCGTGATTGCGTTGGAGCGCGGCCACGATACCAAGGAAAAATTATACCGGAATTTTGGCTCCGCCCATCCCGAGGGATACCGGAAGGCCCTTCGTCAGATGAAATTGGCGGAGAAGTTCCACCGCCCTGTGGTCTGTTTTGTCGATACGGCGGGCGCGTTCTGCGGGATTGCAGCGGAAGAGCGCGGCCAAGGCGAAGCGATTGCAGAAAACCTGAGTGAAATGATGACCCTTAAAACGCCGATTATCTCGGTGTTTATTGGGGAAGGAGGCAGCGGCGGAGCCATCGGGCTTGCAGTTGCCGACGAGGTGTGGATGCTGGAAAACGCCCTTTATTCGGTCATTTCGCCCGAGGGATGTGCGAGCATCCTCTGGAAGGACAGCTCGAAGGTGAAAGAAGCTGCCAGCTGCCTGCGTATGACGGCGGAGGATCTGTTGCAGCTCGGGGTGATTGAGCGGGTCATCCCAGAGGGGCACAATCAATTCGAAGAGGTTTATCAGGGCTTAAAGACGGATCTGTATGAGAAGCTTTCCCAGAATGCAAAGCTCCCCATCCAGCAGCTGCTTGAGAACCGGTACAACCGATTCCGCAGAATGGGGGCTGGGAATGGATGATTACACTTGTGACGGACAGCACTGCCTACCTGACAAAGGAGGAAGCGGATCGTTTAAAGCTCCGTGTGGTGCCCATGCATTATACCATTGCCGGGAATTCCTATACCGAGGGGTTCGCGGACGAGAATCAGAATTTTGTGGATAAAATTGCGGCGAATCCGGATCTCTGCGCAACCGCACAGGCCTCGGTTGCGGATTTTGTCGGAATGTTTCAGGCGATTGTCCATCAGGGCGGCGAGGTGCTCTGTGTGGTGATTTCCTCGCGGTTGAGCGGTGCATATAGCAGCGCCTGTATTGCGGCAAAGGCTGTGGATGCGGAAAAGGTGCGCGTTGTGGATTCCCGCACAACGGCGGGAGGACTGGCATTGCTGCTCAAAAAGGCAGCGAAGCTGATCCGGCAGGGCTATCCTTTGGAAGATATTGTAGCGCAGGTGAAAAAGCAGCGGGAAAAGACCGGCATCGCCTTCTCCGTAGAGGACATGGAATCCTTGCGGAAGAGCGGCAGATTGAGCATTGTGCGCCAGTCCGTGGGGGCGATTTTGAACATCCGGCCGATCCTCTGTTTGGAAAAAGACGGCGGCGCATTGGTTTGCGCCGGCACGGCGCGCGGCCGGAATGCACAGATGCAGGCGCTGGCGGACCGGGTGCCGGAGGATGCTGTGGAGGTCATCATTGAGTCCCTGGGGAGCGCCTATATTGCGCCCGCTCTGGCGGAGCGCATCCGCGCGCGTTTGCCGCATGCGGCCATTTCGCGGGCAACCTTGGGGCCTGTCCTGGCCATCCATATCGGCCTCGACGTCATTGGCGTTGCGTGGTCGGTTGAATAGAACGGAATCCTGGGTATTTTATAGAAATAGACTATATGGAAAAAACGTCCGAAATGGGCTTATTGAAGCCTGTGTCGGACGTTTTTGCGTTTATGGCGGCTATGAAGCGGGAGAATATCCCACACAGGTTGCTGCAAGGCACCCCGCTCTTGGCGGCAACCTTAAGAGACAGCGCTTTTATGCATCGGCGCCACTGCCGGGGTGAGCCTCTGCATAGATGGGGAGTTCTACGGAAAAGGTCGTATGATTGTCTGCACTCTCCGCAGAAATCTTTCCGTGTGCATTTTCCACAATGGATTTGGCGATGGCAAGGCCAAGACCATAACCGCCGGTTTCGCGGGAACGTGCGCTGTCCGCCCGGTAAAACCGGTCGAATACGTGGGGGAGCGCATCGGGGGAAATCTCTTCCCCGGAATTCCGCACGGACAGGACAGCGTGATTCTTTTCACGTGAGAGCACAACCTCCACGATCCCGCCGGAAGGGGTATGTTTAACGGCATTGTCGAGCAGGATGTCCACCAGACGGGAGAATCTCTCCGGGCTGCCGTTTACCATGAGATGCTCCGAAATGCGGGAACGGATTTCCACGCCCTTTTCATAGGCAACGGCTTCAAAGGAGAGCAAGCAACCCGTTGTCAGACGGCTGAAATCCACGGCGCGTGTAGGGATGGCGTCCTGGTCGTGGTCCAGCTTTGCGAGCGTCAGCATATCGTTGATGAGCCCGTTCATCCGGGTGATCTGAACCTGCATGGCGGAGATCCACTGATCCTGGCTGGCGACCGATTCCGTCCCGTTTTCTGCTAGGACGGAAAGGTTGGCGTTCAGGATAGCGAGCGGCGTTTTCAATTCATGAGAGGCGTCCGCCACAAAGTTTTTTTGACGGTCAAACGCCTCTTTGACCGGGCGCACCGTGCGGGTGGCAAAGAGCGTGCTCAACCCAAACAACAAGAGCAGGCTTAAAATAGTAACGCCAAACAGGATCAAAAGGATGTTCCGCTGCGTGGCAATGGACCCCGTCTGGTCCAGAAGTACCAAATGGGCGTGTTCCCGATCGAATGCGTAGGAAAAATGGTAGGTATCGAGTGAGAAATTTCCGCGTTCCTGCTCCTGTTCCTGCGCCATTTCCGTGGCCTGTTGGACCAGCTCGGCGGATACGCCCGGGGGCGCGCTGAATGTGGCAACCTCTTGCTGCTCATCCAGAATGACACGGATGGCCCCCATGACCGGCGGGGGTTGGTGGCCTCCGTCGTCGCGCATATGCAAAGCGGCGTTTAACGTCATCTGCGTCTGCTGCTCATTTGCAGCGATCATCAATACAGCGGTCACTGCAAAAATAGCAATAAACACAAGGCTCAAGAGCGCCATGTTGAAGCGGACCAGCTTCCATTTTAGCTTCCGAAACATAGCGGTTCCTCCAAGCGGTATCCCACATTCCGGATACAGGCGATGCGCATCTGGGAGCACAAATAGGTCAGCTTCTTGCGAAGGAAGGAGATATAGACCTCCACGTTGTTTCCGGCAGCGCCGTTTTCAAACCCCCAGAGCCTGGTCAGCAATTCCTCTTTGTTGAGGATGGTATCCGGATGCAGAAAAAACTGTTTCATGATTTCGAATTCTTTGTTGGCGAGCTGGACCCGCTGGTCCCCGCGCGAGAGCGTGTAATTCGCCAAATTCAGGGTGAGATCACCCACCTGTAGCGTGTCGTCAAAGATCAATTCCCCCCGGCGGCGGGTCATGGCGCGGATGCGCGCCAGCAGCTCTTCTGTTGCAAACGGCTTGGCCAGGTAGTCGTCCGCGCCGCAGTCCAGCCCCGCCACTTTGTCGCTGATTTCCCCTTTGGCGGAGAGCAGGAGCACCGGCGTGGAGATGGAAGCTTCGCGCAGCCGCTGCAAAACCGTTAAACCATCCAGCTTTGGGAGCATGATGTCCAGCAGGATAATGTCGTAAATTCCCGTCAAGGCTTCGTCCAGGCCCGTTTCGCCGTTGTAGGCGGCGAAGGTTTCCCATCGTTTTTTACTGAAGATTTGACAAAGCGCGTCGCTCAAAGGCTTTTCGTCCTCGATTAATAAGATTTTCATGATAATCCCCCTCTTTTGGAGTTTCCAATGTCCGCAAAACTCCAATGATCCATCATTAGAATACCGGAGGCCTGTGAACATAGTTTGCCGGAAATGTGAAGGTTCTATGATTTTGCAAGGGCAAGGCAGCGTGCTGCAACCGTTGGGCTCCTAGCAGAGATAATCGGCTTAGCATCCGCCCCAGCGCGCCCAAACATTCAGGCTTGGCCGCCTGTGACGAAATTGTGAAGACACCCTTAAACTTGTGTGAAGTGGGAATTTTTTCAGCTTGATTTCAGGTTTCGTCCCTATAGTAAAGACCGTACAAACGGCAGGGGATCAAACCGGTCCCGTGCAATGACAGAGAAAGGGGTGTATCTTCCATGAATGGATTTCTGCAGCGCAGAGAATGGACAGCGCGCTTCCCCTCGTTTTGGGGGACGCACCGGTGGGCAATTTTAGCAGGCCTCTTGGGCGCGGCAGTCTGGGCGGCGGGGATCGCAGGGACCCTTTTGCTTGCCAGAAGTTAACCTGTAAATTCTTTGATGAGGTGATAGTAATGAATCATAAATGGAAACGGACCATGTCCGTGCTTTTGGCGATGGGCACGGTTGCTCTCTCCATCCCGGCGCAGGGCTTCGCCGCGTCCGTGGATACGTCGGAAAAGGTGCTGTCCAATCTGGGGATCACCGATTCCGTGTTGGTGGGCTCCAACGTCGAAGTGACCCGCGGCCAATTCGCACAGCTTTTATTGAATACGTCGTCCTTTAAGGGGAAGGCGGGAACAACTGTCAACTATCGCCGCTTCAGCGATGTTGCGGCGGGCCATACGTATGCTACGGCAATCAATGTTGCAACCCAGCAGGGATGGATGACCGGCTATCTGGACGGCACATTCAAACCCGACCAGCCGGTCAAGCTGCGCGAGGCCGTGTATGGGGTGTTGGCGTTGCTCGGATATACCAACGAGGACTTTACTGGGGATCAGACGCAGGGGCGCATGTCCATGTACTATTCGAAAGAACTGGACGACGGCTTGGCGTTGGTCTCGATGAAATCCAATTTGACCATGTCCAACTGTAAATCCTTGCTCTATAACACGCTCAAGGCGACCAACAAATCCGGGAGCATGTATGGACAGATCTTTGACTGCGAACTGGATGCGGATGGCGAAATCAACTATCTGAAATTATCCGACAACAATGTAAATGGTCCGATCGAAGTAACGGATAGCAAGGACATCGGCGATATCCTGCCGTTCAGTGAAGAAAACGCCACGTATATCATCGACGGCGAAGTGGGATATAACCTCGACTACAACAGCGTAGATGTGGGGGATGTCGTCTACTACAGCAGCAAAACGCGCACGGTTTGGGTTTACCAGGACCATCGCGACAGCGGCGAAGTGACGGGCATTGTCTATGACAATTCCAGCTCGATGATCCCAGTGGCCGTCTATGTGGATGGAACGAAGTACACCATCGAAAGCGAAGAGATGCAGTATGCATTCTCCACATTGGGCGAGGTGCATGTGGGCGACGAGATCACAGTGGTATACGACGATGAGTCCAGCACAGACGATGCGGACAGCTATAATTTTGTATTGAAGGGGTACCTGCTCGATGACTGATACAGATGATGTGAAGTTCAACACAGCAGAACTTGAGAATTTACAGCCAAAGCGTTCCTTCTTCCGCAGAAAAAATAAAACCGGCAGAAAGCGTCCCAAATGGAAAAAGTTTGTCAAAATTATCATTGCCTTGGTGCTGGTGGCAACCCTGGCCTTTGCCGGGTTCCACATCCTCAATCGAAACGAAGGCTCCAATGGGATGGAATCCGAAACACGGACGGCCACGGTCGAGCGGCAGACGATCCAGTCGTCGATTTCCTCCTCCGGCACATTGGCCGCTTTGGATACATACACCATCACCTCCCTGGTTTCCGGAGAGGTCATCAGCGCGGATTTTGAAAAGGGCGACCAGGTGGAAAAGGGCGATGTCTTGTACCGCATTGACACCGGGGACGTGGACGAACGTATTGAGTCCGCGCAGACCTCCTTGGAACGCGCGCAGGAGCGTTACCAGGAGGCGCAGGAAAACTACGATGAGGCGGCCGAGGACTACCAGTCCCTTGATTATGTCTCCCCGGAGGAAGGCTATGTACAGGCGGTCTATGTGGAAGTAGGGGACACCGTCAACAGTGGCGACAAGCTGGTTGACCTCTATAATGACCGGACAATGGTCCTCAAGGTGCCGTTTTTGAATACGGATGCCAACCAGATTTCCGCCGGCGATACGGCCCAGGTGCAGATTTTGGAAACCTATGAAACCGTGAGCGGTACGGTGACGGCGGTGAGCTCCATGGAGCAGACGCTCAGCGGCGGCAGCGTTGTCCGGATGGTGACCATTGAAGTGGGGAACCCGGGCGGGATCTCCACGTCCAGCACGGCGGCAGCCACAGTCAACGGCTTGGCGTGCAGCGGCGACGGGACGTTCACCGCAAAGCTGGAAGAGACGGTCACCGCCGATCACGGCGGGGAAATTGCGTCGATGGCCGTGGAAGAGGGAAGCTATGTCCATGAGGGCGCAACGTTGTTTACCTATACGCAGGAGTCGGCGGACGATGCGCTCCAAACGGTCCAGGATTCCCTGGAAACGGCGGAACAGAGCGTAGAAGATGCTGAGAGCGAATTGGAGAATACGCAGGATAGTTTGGAGGACTATGAGATCACCGCGCCGATTTCCGGCCAAGTGATTGTCAAAAATACAAAAGCCGGCGATACGCTCAACAGCGGAGGAGACAGCAACACGGCGATGGCGATCATATACGATATGTCGGCGCTCACCTTTGACATGTATGTGGATGAGCTTGACGTCCTCGATGTGGAGGTCGGGCAGAAGGTGGAAGTCACAGTGGATGCGTTTGAAGGGGAGACCTTCACCGGGCAGGTGACGAACGTCAGCCTGGAGAGCACTTCGAGCAACGGCGTCACCCAATACCCCGTGACGGTCCAGATGGACGAAGTGGGGGATCTGCTCCCCGGTATGAACGTCAACGGCGAGATCATCATCGACGAGGCGGAGAACGCGCTGGCGATCCCGGCGCAGGCGCTGCAGCGCGGCAATGTCGTCTATGTGCAGGACGACAGCGTTACAGAGGCGCAGGGCAATGTCCCGGCTGGGTTCCGCTCCGTAGAGGTAGAGACCGGCTTGATCAGCGAGGATTATGTAGAGATTAAGAGCGGCCTCTCCGAAGGGGACGTCGTCTACATTGACCCGACCACATCGACCGACAGCACCACCATGATGGGCATGGGCGGCATGCCCGGCGGTGGAATGCCTAGCGGTGGCGGTGGAATGCCTGGCGGCGGTGGCGGCATGCCTGGCGGTGGCGGCGGTGGCCGCGGCGGACCGGGAGGTGGATTCTAAGATGGCACAGACACATACCGGTACGCAGCCGCTCATTTCCCTCCAGAATATCTATAAGATCTATCAGATGGGCGATATGGAGGTGCGCGCAAACGACGGGATTTCCCTCGACATTTACCGGGGCGAGTTTGTCTCCATCGTGGGAAAGTCCGGAAGCGGCAAATCCACCATTATGAATATCATCGGCGCGCTCGATGTGCCCACCGAGGGAAAATATATCCTCAATGGCCAGGACGTGAGCGAAATGGAGGACGATAGCCTTGCGGAGATCCGCAATAAGACCATTGGGTTTGTCTTCCAGCAGTACAACCTGCTCCCCAAGCAGAACCTCCTGGAAAATGTGGAGCTGCCCCTGATCTATGCGGGAGTGGGAAAAAAGGAGCGCACAGAGCGCTCGCTGGAATCGCTGGAACGGGTGGGGCTGCGCGACAAGTGGCGGTATATGCCGCAGCAGCTTTCCGGCGGCCAGCAGCAGCGTGTGTCCATCGCGCGGGCGTTGGTGGGAAACCCTTCCCTGATTCTGGCGGACGAACCCACCGGCGCATTGGATTCCAAAACGGGCCGGGAGGTCCTGGACTTCCTCAAGCAGCTGCATGAGGAGGGGAACACCGTAGTTATTATCACCCACGACAATTCCATTGCAGTGGAGGCCGAGCGCGTGGTCAAGATCAGCGATGGAAAAATTATATTTGACGGAGACGTGAAGGCCTATGAGTCAATCCTTTAGGCTTGCGCTCAAGAGCATCGCAAGCAGCAAAATGCGCTCCTTCCTGACCATGCTGGGCATCATCATCGGTGTGGCGTCCGTCATCCTCCTGGTCAGCTTGATGCAGGGAATGACGAACTATATCTCGGACAGCTTTTCCGATTTGGGGACGGACCAAGTCAGCGTTTCCGTCACCAATACGGATACCCGAAACGTGGACGTCGATACCATGTATGAATTCCTGGAGGAACAACAGGACTTGTTTGCTGCGATGAGCCCGACCGTTTCCGTGGGGGGAACGCTGAAAAATGGTACGGAGAGCTCCACCACCGCTTCGATTTCCGGTGTTGGGGAGGATTATCTGAATATCCAGGCGCTGGAGCTCTCCATGGGACGTTTTATCCAGTACTCGGACATTTTGTCGCGGCAAAAGGTCTGCGTGATCGGTTCCTATGTGGCACAGGAACTTTTTGCGGGGGAATCAGCGTTGAATCAGACGCTGAAAATCAATGGCGAAGCCTATACTGTGGTCGGCGTTTTACAGGAGAAGGCCGATTCCGAAGAAGGATCGTCGGATGACTGCGTCTATCTTCCGTATTCGGTCGCAACGAAGCTTTCATTCAGTGCGGATATTTCCAGCTATGTCTTTACCGTGAAAAACACGGATTACATGGAGCAGGCTAAAAGCGTTTTGGAGGACTATCTCTATGGGATTTTCATGAACGAAGACCTGTACAATGTGACCAGCCTCTCCGAAATGTTGGAGATGGTCACCTCCATGACCGATATGATGACGATGCTGTTGGTGGGGATTGCCGCAATCTCCCTATTGGTGGCCGGCATTGGGATCATGAACATCATGCTGGTATCCGTCACAGAACGCACGCGGGAAATTGGCATCCGCAAGTCCCTTGGCGCGAAGCGCCGTACCATTTTGCAGCAGTTCGTCATTGAAGCGGGCGTGACCAGCTCCCTGGGCGGGATTGCCGGCATTGTGATTGGATGTATATTGACGCCACTCACAGGCAATTTGATCGGGTTCGAGTCAACCCCCTCGATCAGTGCGATTTTGGTTTCCTTTGGCGTTTCGGCTGGGATCGGCATCATCTTTGGTTATATGCCGGCGCGCCGGGCGGCAAACCTGAACCCGATCGACGCCTTGCGCAGCGAATAGCGTTTGCCGGGCTAGGGCATGTGCAATTGTGCGGCGTTGGAATCTTCCCTCAAACCTCCTAATTCCATTGGCGGCGCCGCTTTTGTTATAAAGAAGATTCCAACGCCTGTCCTGAGAAGGACGGTTTCCCACATGCCCTCCTGATCTATATAGAAAAGAGCACGGTAGCCATAGAAAGCTACCGTGCTCTTCATTTTCATAAAAATGGAAGAGGATGCGGCAAACCGTATGTTAAACAATCTGGAACAGATAGAATTTCAAATAATCCGTCTCGGGTACATTCCAGAGGATGGGATGGTCGGGGGATTGCTGGCGGGCCTCGATTTGCCGCAGGGAAACGCCCGCGTCAAAGGCCGCGCTACGCAGCATGTCCCGGAACAGTGCGTCCGTCATGAAATGCGAGCAGGAGCAGGTGGCCAGATAGCCCCCGCGCGGCAGGAGCTTCATCGCGCGGAGGTTGATCTCCTTGTAGCCGCGGATCGCGTGGTCCACCGTTTGGCGCGATTTGGTAAACGCAGGCGGGTCCAGGATCACAAAATCGTAGTCACTTTTGGAGCCGCAGGGCAAAGAGGGGAGAAGGTCAAACACATTTGCCGCCTCAAAGTCCATCCGGTCGAGGAGCCCGTTCCGGCAGGCGTTTTCCCGCGCCATGTCCACAGCGGATTCCGAAATATCCACGCAGCGGACATGCGCCGCGCCGCCCTTGGCCGCGTTTAATCCAAAGGAGCCCGTGTGCGTAAAGCAGTCCAGCACGCGCTTTCCCCTGCTCAGGCGGGCGACCGCCTGCCGGTTGTATTTTTGATCCAGGAAGAAGCCGGTCTTTTGCCCATTTTCAAAGTCCACCAGATAGCGGATGCCATTCTCCACAATTTCGGTCTGCGTGCTTTCCGGGACCGGACCGCCGTCCAAGGGAAAGAAGCCCTTGTTTTGCTCCATGCCTTCCCGCTCACGAATGGCGACGTCGTTGCGCTCGTAGACGCCGCGGATGTCTTGGCCGTCCTCCCGGAGGATGCGGACCAGCAGGGGGAACAGCATGGATTTCCGCTGCTCCACGCCCAGGCTGAGCGTCTGTGTGACCAGGATGTCGTTGAACCGGTCCACCGTCAGGCCGGGGAAGGAATCCGCCTCCCCAAAGATAACCCGGCAGCAGGCGAGGTCGTCCCCCATCACCGTCTTGCGGTATTCCCAGGCATAGCGCAGGCGGCGCTCCCAAAAGGCTTCGTCAAAGCGGTCGTTTGCATTGGTCGAAAGAAGCCGGACCCGGATCTTGGAGTGGCTGTTGAAAAAGCCGGTGCCCAAGTACCGCCCGCGCGGGCTGATGATGTCCACCAATGCGCCGTCGTTGCATCCGGCTTCGCCCTCCACCAGTTCGGTGTGGTAAATCCAGGGGTGGCCGGATTTAATGCTGTTTTCTGCCTTGCGGGTGACTTCCACCCGCGGATAGGTACGCTCCTGTTTCATAATGCGCTCCATTTCTAATAAAATTAACTGGGCATTGCCCTGTTTGGTTTCTACTGTTTGCCGGGCGTGAAACATGCCCGCCGCTTTTGAGGGCAGCGGGGCGTCCCGGTAACGCCGGCTTGCGCTTTATTATAGCACAAATCCCCTGCGAGGAGGAGACAGCCGGGCCGATTTTTCCCACAAAAGGATACAGGTGAGAAAGCAGGGGTGGAATAATTTCCAGTTCTGCGTTATAATAACAGAAGCGTATAGGCCTGTTATCACAAAGGACAGGTCTGCGGGGATGCTGTAGGGGAAACAGAAGGTTGCCCCGCGCGGGAGCTCTCAATGGAAGGACAAATGGAAGAGAATCCGCCAGCCGCCCGTGTTCTAGGGGAATTGCGAAGGGATTGCATCCATCGAAACCGGTCCATTTGCAGATCGTTTCGTGTCTTGCCGGGCCATGGCAAGCGGCATGGGAGATCGAAAAAGCGGCTAGTTTTGAATTGCGTACGGAATCCGGAGGCACGTCCGCCAAAAACAGAGATGCAAATGGATGGTGTACCGCACATTTTCCCCTGAAAAATATATATTGTAAAGGAACCGATATGACATTTCAACAATTGGGGATTATCCCATCCATCTTGAACGCATTGAAAAAGGAGGCATATACCGCCCCGACTCCGATTCAGGAGCAGGCGATCCCTCCGGTCTTGAAAAAGAAGGATCTTTTGGGCTGCGCCCAGACGGGCACGGGAAAGACGGCGGCTTTCGCTGTGCCAATCCTTCAGCTTCTTGCCGAACAGGGCAGCGTACATCCCAAGAAGATCCGCGCCCTGGTTCTCACTCCCACGCGGGAGCTGGCTCTCCAGATTCAGGAGAGCTTTGCGGCATATGGCCGCTTCCTTCCGTTAAAGACCTGCGTGATCTTCGGCGGCGTGCCGCAGAACCCGCAGGTGCAGCAGCTCAAAAAGGGCGTCGACGTCCTGGTGGCAACGCCGGGCCGGTTGAACGACCTGATTGGGCAGGGATTTATCAAATTGAAGGATGTACAGATCTTTGTGCTGGATGAAGCGGACCGCATGCTGGATATGGGCTTCATCCACGACGTCAAAAAGGTGATTGAACAATTGCCGAAGAAGCGGCAGACCCTCCTGTTTTCGGCCACCATGCCGCAGGAGATCGAAGAGCTGGCGGATACCATCCTGCACAACCCGGCAAAAGTCAGCGTGACGCCGCCGGCGACCACGGTGGAGGCCATTGAACAGAGCGTGTACTTTGTCGATAAAGAGAACAAGCGCCGCCTGCTGATCCACCTTTTGCAAAATCCCGAAATCGAATCCGCCCTGGTGTTTACCCGCACAAAGCACGGAGCGGACCGCGTTGTGCGCGAGCTGAAAAAAGCGAATATCCAGGCGGCCGCCATCCATGGCGACAAGTCCCAGAATGCGCGCCAGAAGGCCCTCGGCGATTTCAAGCAGCATAAGACCCGTGTGCTGGTCGCCACGGACATTGCTGCGCGCGGCATCGACATCGAGGAGCTTTCGCACGTCATCAACTACGACATCCCGGAGGTGCCGGAGACCTATGTACACCGCATCGGGCGCACGGGCCGCGCGGGGATGTCCGGGATTGCGTTTTCGTTTTGCGATATCAACGAGAAGGCGGACTTCGAGCGCATTGAAAAGCTGATCGGCAAGCAGGTCCCCGAAGTGGCGGATCATCCGTATCCGATGCAGAATACTACGCCGGTGCCCAAATCGGAGCTGCGCCGGAACCGCGGGCAGCGCCCGGCGGCCCCGCAGCAGACCCAGCCGCGCAAACAAAAGGCGGCGCCTCCCCAGGAGGCAAAGCCGAAGAAATCTTCCAAGAGGCCGGCGCAGAAAGCGGCTGCTGCGCCCTCCGCACCCAAGGTACAGCCAGCTGCGCCGAAGAAGAGCAATTCCATCTTTCCACAGCCGACGGGCGGGAAGCGCATGGAGCCCCTCACGGAATTCCCATCGTTGCAGGATGTTTTGCCCAAACAGCGTCCCACCCTGCTGAGCAAGACGGAAGGGGGCAAAAAGCCCCGCCAATACCGCGACCCGGTCCCCGGAGGACGCGGGATGCAGGCAAAACCTGCCCAGCAAAGGCGCGCCAAAGCGCCGCATCCGGTGATCCAGCGCGCCGAACCTGCGCGCAAACGCCCGGTGGATCAACCCTTGGGGCAGACGCGCTTTGGAAGCCGGCGGGGTTGATGTATGGCGATCAACAAGCTGGTGATGGCGGCGCTGAAGGCGCTGTCCTATCCGGATATTGATATCAAGCGCAACTACAAATGGGAGCGGCAAGTGGAAAATGTGGCGCACTACCACTACCTCAAGCCTTTTTACAAAGCGTGGGATCACAAGGTTTCCTGCGGGGATCACGAGGTCCCGGTGCGCATCTTTTCCCCGCCGGGGAGGATGCGCCATGCGATCCTGCTCTTTTTCCACGGCGGCGGCTGGGTCTTGGGGAACATCGATTCCTATGATAAGGTGTGCGCAAACATGGCCCGCCTGACCAACCATCTGGTCGTCTCGGTGGACTACCGGCTGGCGCCGGAATATAAATTTCCCGCGGCGCCCGAGGACTGCTATGCGGTTGCGCGGGAAATCTTTCTTCACACAAACCTTTTGAACACCCCGGCGGAGAATATCACCCTGATTGGGGATAGCGCAGGAGCCAACCTTGCGGCGGTTGTCTCCCTGATGGCGCGCGACCGGGGGGAATTCCTTCCGCGCCGGCAGATCTTAATCTATCCGGCAACCTACAACGATCATACGGAACATTCCTTTTTTGATTCGGTGCGGGAAAACGGGACGGATTACTTATTGACCTCCAAGCGCGTCTGCGATTATATGGACTTATATAAGAGCAGCGACGAGGATCTGCACAATCCATATTTTGCCCCGCTGTTGGCCAAGAGTCTGGCAGATCAGCCGGATACGCTGGTCATCACGGCGGAGTACGACCCATTGCGCGACGAGGGGGAGGAGTATGCACGAAAACTGCGGAAATTCGGCAACCAGGTGCAGCTGCACCGCGTTGCGGACGGCCTGCACGGGTTCTTCTCCCTTCCGCCGAGCTTCCCGCAGGTGAAAGAATGCTATGAAATCATCAACCGTTTTTTGAGCGAGGTGCCGCAAGAGTGAAAGCAAAAAAATCTGCGGATTGGAGGCGGCTGGACAACGCGGCGAAAATCTTTCCGTGTACCAGCACCAAGGCGGACACCAAGGTGTTCCGGTTTTCCTGCGAGCTGACCGAGCCCGTGGACCAGCCCACGCTGCAATTGGCGTTGGAACGCGCGCTGGAGGTGTTCCCGGGCTACCGGTGCAGCCTGCGCCGGGGGATGTTCTGGTATTATCTGGAGGACAGCACCGAGCAGCCCATCGTCCGGGAGGAGTACCGACCCCCATGCAGCGCGCTCTATGAAAAGGGCAGCCGTGGCCTGCTCTTTGAAGTGACGTATTTCCGCCGCAGGATCAATTTTGAAGTCTACCACGCGCTGACGGATGGCACCGGGGCGGTGCAGTTTTTGCGCGTATTGGTCTATCACTATCTGACAATCCGGCACGCGGACCGCTTTGCGGACGCGCTGCCCGCGCTGGACTACGATGCGTCCGCCACAGAGAAGATGGACGACAGCTTCCGCAAATATTACACGCGCAAACGCAAGCAGCATGAGGCCTCCCCGAAGGCGTATAAATTGCGCGGGCCCAGCCTGCCGGACCACCGTATCGCGGTGATCGAAGGGGCGATGCCGGTCAAGGCGGTGTTGCAAAAGGCGCACGAATACGGCGCGACGATGACCGTTTTCTGTGCGGCGCTGCTGATGTGCTCCATCGAAAAGGAGATGGCGATGCGCCACAAGAAGCGCCCGGTCGTTTTGGCGGTGCCGGTCAACCTGCGCAGCTATTTCCCCTCTGGGAGTGCCCGCAATTTTTTCAGCGTCATCCAGGCGCGCTACCATTTCCGAAAAAATTCGAACCGGCTGGAAGATGTGATCGCCAGCCTGCACGATACCTTTGAAAGCGAATTGACCCAGGAGAAGATGGAGGGGCGGCTGAACCAGTTTGTCCAGTACGACTTCAATCCGGTGGCCCGCATCGCGCCCCTGGTCGTCAAAGATTTCGTGATGCGGATCGGTTATGACCTCTCCGCGAGCAAGGAGACGGCGGCCATTTCCAATGTGGGGAAGATCGACATGCCGCCGGAATTGCGGGAATACATCCGCCTGTTCGACGTGTTCGTCAGCACGAGCCGCCTGCAGGTTTGTATGTGCTCCTTTGGGGACCAACTGACCGCCAGCTTCACGGCGCCGTTTGTCAGCACGGACATTCAGAAGAACTTTTTCCGTTTTCTCACCGGGATGGGCATCCCGGTGGAAATTACGTCCAATGTGCCGTTCGGGGCGGGAGAGGGGGAACGGAAATGAAGTACTGTGCCAAATGTAAAGTTACGGTGACCGGGGCGGGCACACGCTGCCCGCTGTGCCAAGGGGGCCTTCAGGAAAACGGTGAGCCGGATGTGCGCGGCGCAATCTTCCCAAACATCCCCGACACGCTGCATAAACACAGCCTGTTTTTCCGCATCTTGATTTTGGTTTCCGTCGCCGCCGTGGTGATCTGCGGGGTCATCAACTTGATCCTCCCGGAGCACGGCTGGTGGTCGTTGTTTGTGCTGGCGGGGGTGGTCTGCGGCTGGATTAGCTTGGCGGTGGCGTTCCACTACCGGCGGAACGTCCCGAAATCCATCCTATACCAGGTGGTGGTCGTCTGCGTTTTGACCACCCTGTGGGATTATTGGACGGGATGGCACGGCTGGTCGATCGATTATGTGATCCCGATCACCTGCGTGGTGGCGATGCTGGTGCTGGCGATTACTGCACGGGTGTTTAAGCTCAATCTGGGCAGTTTTATCATGTATTTCACCATCTCTGCACTGTTTGCCATTGTGCCGGTGATCTTCTATGTGCGGGGAATGCTCCAAGTGGTCTATCCCTCCCTGATCTGCGTGGCGGGCAGCATCATTTCGTTGGCCGCATTGATTCTCTTCGAGGGGGACAACATGCGCAAGGAGCTGAAACGCAGGTTACATTTATAAAACAGGAAATGTGTACAACAGTGGGGTTGAACCGATGATGAAACCGGCTCAGCCCCATTGTTTATGTTTTGATCTTCACTTTTGGCAGAATACAGGTCACTTTTTTTAAAGTAATCGTTTGCTTTCTCTGATTCACCGAAATTTTGATGGAATCGCTCGTTTGCCAATGGAATGTTCTGCGCATATCAGCGGGGATGACAATTCGTCCCAATTCGTCGATTTTACGTATCGTTCCACAATCTTTCATTTTGTCACCCCCTATCCCTCAATGATTAGAGCCTATTATAGCATAATTCCAGAAAATAGTATACCTAATATCCAGAATATAAGAGGTTATTTTCATCAAACTCCACTTATATACTGTGTTTAGGGGTGGTTTGATGGACATGGAAGTGGTTGGCAAACGCATTCAAGCATTGCGAAAAGAACACAAGATGACCCAACAACAGCTGGCAGAAGAGATAGATATTAGTGAAAAGTATTTATCGAATATTGAAACAGGAAAAGATATTTGTTCCATCCATGTGATTCTCAATATTGCAAATCTTTTGGATGCAAGTGTAGATGACCTATTGGGCAGCAACTTAAAATACAACCGGTTCCATACTCCTGCAAATGGGGCATATCATATCCGCCTAATCAACGAAACGTATGCGCTGAGTGAAAAGGAATGTGCCCATCTTCTTCGGTATATTGAGTTAATGAAAGAGCACGATAAAAAGTAAAACCATCCAGATGAGAATGTGTTGCCGCGGCTGGTTGCCGCGGCTAATTTTATTGAAAATTTTAAAGAGAGATCGAACGGCTTCATATTGCGCCGCTGATTGGAACATGCTACTCTTGAAAGAACAAGTGAAAGTGAGGGAAAGAATGGATACAGCGATTTACTATAACGGTACCATCCTGACCATGGAAGAACCGCTCTATGCAGAGGCTGTGCTTGTGGAGGACGGGGTTATCCGTCAGGTGGGCAGCCGGGAGGCGCTCTTTGCGCAGAAACGCGCGGATACGCGGCTGGTGGATTTACAGGGCGCGGTTTTGCTGCCCGCGTTCATCGACCCGCACAGCCATATCACGGCGCTGGCCCAGACGCTCGGCCTGGTAAACTTGAGCGGCTGCAAGAATTTCGGGGAGATCACCGAGCGGCTGGACGCATTTATCGCAAGAACCAAACCCGACAAAGGGCAATGGGTGTCCGCCTTTGGCTACGACCACAACGACTTAGAAGAAAAGTGCCATCCGGACCGCGCGCTTTTGGATCGGTACCCCTTCCCGGTCGTGGTGACGCATGCGTCCGGCCATATGGGGGTCGTGAACCGCATGGGCCTGCAAGCGTTGGGGATCACCGCATCGACGCCCAACCCAGAGGGCGGGGTGATCGGCCGGTGCGCAGGGACCCAGGAACCCAACGGCTATTTGGAGGAAACAGCGTTCACCAGCTTTACCGCGCGCATCCCGCAGCCGCCTTTGGAGCAGCAGATGCGCCAGATGGAGCAGGCGCAGGACATCTACCTGCAAAACGGGATTACCACCGCGCAGGACGGATTTACAAAGGAAGCGGAGTGGACGCTCCTGCACGGCCTTGCCGGGCAGAAGCGCTTGAAATTGGATGTAGTTGCCTATCCGAATTTGCCGGACAACCGGAAGATCGCTTTGGAACACCCGCAGTATTGCAAGCAGTATCATAACCGCTTGAAAATCGGCGGCTATAAAGTCTTTCTGGACGGTTCCCCGCAGGGGCGTACCGCCTGGATGAGCCAGCCGTATGCGGATGCGTCCGACGGGTATCGCGGCTACGCCGTGCACACGGACGAGGAAGTGCGTTCGTATATGCGGCAAGCGCTGCAAGACCACATGCAAATTTTGGCGCACTGCAATGGGGATGCCGCGGCGCAGCAAATGATCGACGCCTATGCCGCGGAAAAGACCGGGGAGGACATCCGCCCGGTGATGATCCATGCCCAGCTGGTCCGCCCGGATCAACTGGCGCGCATGGGAGAGCTCGGGATGATCGCTTCGTTCTTTGTCGCGCATACGTATTACTGGGGGGACGTGCATCTGAAAAACTTCGGGGAAGCGCGTGCAACGGCGATCAGCCCCGTGCGCGCCGCCATCGGCAACGGGGTGGTGTATACGTTCCATCAGGATACGCCGGTGATTCTACCCAATATGTTGGAAACGCTCTGGTGTGCGGTCAACCGCATCAGCAAGGGCGGCTATGTCATGGGGGAGGCCCAGCGCGTTTCGCCGCTGGAGGCGTTGAAGGGAGTAACGCTTTATGCGGCGTACCAATACTTTGAGGAGAACGAAAAGGGCTCCATCCGGCCGGGCAAGCGGGCGGATTTCGTGCTATTGGATCGGGACCCTTTGCAGGTGGACCCGATGGAGCTCAGAGACCTGCGCGTATTGGCGACGATCCGGGGTGGAATCGTGGTATATGAAGGGAAGTGAAGAGTATGGATTCATTGGCGGCGATTGTCGAACCGCTTTTGGAATGGTATGGACGCAACGCCCGTTCCCTGCCGTGGAGGGAGGAACCGGCGCCTTACCGCGTCTGGGTCTCTGAGATTATGCTGCAACAGACCCGCGTGGAGGCAGTGAAGCCGTATTTTGCCCGCTTCCTGGCGGAACTCCCGGACGTGCCTGCCCTCGCCAGCGCGCCGGAACAGCAGCTGATGAAGCTCTGGGAGGGGCTGGGATATTACAGCCGGGCGCGCAATCTGCAAAAGGCCGCGCGCGTGATGGTGGAACAATACGGCGGGACGCTTCCGGCCGACTACGATGCGCTGTTGAAGCTGCCCGGCATCGGCCCTTATACAGCGGGGGCGGTTGCCTCCATCGCCTATGGGATTCCCGTCCCGGCGGTGGACGGCAATGTGCTGCGCGTGGTGATGCGCTTGACCGCAGGTTGGGAGGACATCGCGGACCCGGCCGTCAAGCGCGCCGTGGAGCGGCGTATGGCGGAGATCCTGCCGAAGGACCGGCCGGGGGATTTCAACCAGGCAATGATGGAGCTCGGCGCGACCGTCTGCGCGCCGGGCGGCGAACCGAAATGCCTGGTTTGCCCGCTGAACGCCCTGTGTGAAGGGTACCGCCAAGGGATTGCGCGGGAACTCCCCGTCAAAGCCAAGAAGAAGGCGCGCCGCATCGAGGAGAGGACGGTGTTCCTGCTGGTCTGCGATGGCGAGCTCGCAATCCGCAAGCGGGCGGATAGCGGCCTTTTGGCGGGCCTCTGGGAACTCCCTTCCGCGGAAGGGAAGCTGAACCCGGAGGGCGCTGCGGAAACCCTACAGGAATGGGGTGCACAGCCGGTGTCGATTCGGGAGATGCCGGCGGCGAAACATATCTTCTCCCACGTGGAATGGCATATGACCGGCTACTGGGTCGATTTGACGGAGCGCCCGGAGGGGTTCACCTGGGCCGGGCGGGAGACGTTGCAGCAGGAATACGCCCTGCCGTCGGCGTTCCGCGCGTACTTAGAGGCGTTTACGAAGTAAACATAGTTTACGCATTCTTGTTCAAACAGAGAAGAGGCGTCAACAGCCCTCTGCCGTTGACGCCTCTTCTCTTTCTTTATATGATCGAATAGGACTGAATCCTTCCAGCTACATATTCCCCTGCTTCTTCCAGTGTAGCGTCCGGGGACAGGGACGTGTAGATTTCTTGATTGAACACAAGCCCGTCCCGCGTCTCTAAAAAGAGATCCATATATCCGGCGTGGAACGCATAGTCTGCCAGGTCGGAAAAATAGAGGACTGCTCCGTCCTTTTCCCGAAAATCGGAATCGCCCAGCGCCTGTGGGAGGAAAATTCCCCGCATGCCGGTCCGGCATTGGGAGACGATGTCCATATGCTCCACCCAGATGTTCCGCGCGATGGGGCAGGGGAGCAGTATGCGGACGGTATCCCCCGCGGAGAGCTCCCCGGAGAAGACTTTTTCAACGCGAACGTTTGCAATCGCAAAGGTATCAAAGAGGGAACTTTCTCCGTGAAATAGGGCGCGGATGTTTCGAATGGAGAGGATCTTCCCTTGGAAGGCCGGGGAGTGGCTTATTTCAAAGGCTTCCTCTTCCGTATACAAATGGGCGAGCTCCGAAGAGAAGCGCGGCATTTCCCCATTGTAGTTGCGCAAGTATTCGACACGGACGTCCCCAGTGGAACGGGAGAGCGTTATAAAATTGTAGTTGGGAAGGATCGCGGCCAGATAGGCCGCAAAGAGTCCAATGATGATATAAAAGCTGAGGACCCACTTTGTTTTCATCGCACATCCTCCTAACGGGTTCGGCATGGAATTCTAAGGATAGAATAATCTTCTATGCCAAAAAGATCAATAGAATCGCTCGAAAAAGCGGCCAAAGCAACACCTTCCCCTTTCTTCCGCACCGGTTTTGTGCTATACTGCAACAAACGCATGGTCAGGGGGCGAGAACATGAACTACGATGACCTTATCAGCGCTGCAACAGACGTGGGATATCTGCTTTTGCGCAACGGCGCGGAAATCTACCGCGTGGAGGATTCCATGCAGCGCATTTTTCGCGCCTACGGGGTGGAGACGGGCGAAGTCTTCGCCATTCCCACCTGCATCTTTGTGACCATCACCACGCCGGAGGGGAAATCCATCACCAAGATCAAGCGCCTCTATACGCGCGGGACAGATTTGGATAAGGTCGACCAGGCGAACGACCTTTGCCGCCGGATCTGCCGCACATGCCCGGACATTTCGAGCATCCATGCGGAGGTAGAGAAGATCAACCGCCGGCCGGTCTACGATTTCTGGACGCAGGTTGCCGCGTTTGCCATGGTCGCCTTTTCCTTTACCCTGTTCTATGGAGGAACCTTGCCGGACGCGTTTTGTTCCCTGTTTTGCGGCGCCGGGGTCAAGCTGGTCAACCACTTCATGGGGCGGTTCCAGGCAAACGCCTTCTTTACCAATATTGTCGCCAGCTGCGTGGCGGCGACGATCGCGATGTTGGCGGTCCAAATGGGGTTCGGCGCGAATCTGGATAAAATCATCATCGGCGCCCTGATGAACCTGGTCCCCGGCATCGTCATCACCAGCTTTATGCGCGACATCATGGGCGGCGATTTGATCGCGGGATTGATCCGCTTTGTGGAGTCGCTGCTTGTAGCCACGGCGATTGCCATCGGCGCCGGTATTGCGCTGATGGTGCCGCGCCTGATCTGGGGGGTGTGAGGATGGACGTGTATTTGCCCTGCTTCTATAGTTTTATCGCTTGTATGGCGGTTTGCCTGGTGTTCAATGTGCGCGGGAAGCTGATCTTTTTTACCTCCCTCGGCGGCGCGATCGGCTGGTTTGTCTACCTGCTCTGCCGCCCCTTGCAGAACGACATTGTGCAGTTCTTTATCGCCACGGTAGTGATCACCATCTATTCTGAGGTGATGGCGCGCATCCACAAAGTGCCGGTCACCGGCTATCTGCTCATCGCGCTGTTGCCCATGGTGCCAGGGGGCGGCATCTACTACACGATGGAATACTGCATCGCCGGGAATACGCAGATGTTCCTGGAGACCGGCCTGCACACCCTGGGCATTGCGGGAGCGCTGGCGCTCGGCATTTTGCTGGTCTCTTCGCTCAACCGGCTTTTCGGAATGCCTCGGCGGAACAAGAATAATCGGTGAAAAGATTTGACATAATCAGCATGGAGGACCGAAAGAATGCTATGATAGAACCATACCCGAGAGGGTGTAATGGATATTCTTTTGCGTACACCTGCGATTATGGCGGAATTTCTTAAACAAGGAAAGGGCCGGAATCCAATCTGGATTCCGGCCTTTTCCTATTGCCATCCTTATCCAAACGGGACATTCCTCTGCGAAAGCCTATTCTTTCTGGGAACGTTCCCACTTTATAAACGGTCTTTGATCGCATCGATCAGAATTTTCAAAGCCTTGATGCGGCCATATTTTTTGTTCTGGGACTCAATGATATGCCACGGGGCAAAATCCGTGGACGTATAGCGGAGCATATCGTCGATCGCCTCTTCGTATTGATCCCATTTTTCGCGGTTACGCCAGTCCTCGTCGGTGATCTTCCACTGCTTGGAGGGCGTGTTCTGGCGGTCGTTGAAGCGGCGCAACTGTTCGTCCTGGTCGATGTGCAGCCAGAACTTTACAACCACAGCGCCCCAATCGTAGAGCTGCCGTTCGAATTCATTGATCTCCCGATAGGCGCGCTGCCAGTCTTCCGTGGTGCAGAATCCCTCGATGCGTTCCACCATCACACGGCCATACCAGGTGCGGTCGAAGATTGCGATATGCCCATCCTTTGGCAGGCGCGTCCAGAACCGCCACAGATAATGGTGGGCGAGCTCCGGCGCGGTCGGGCCTGCAATCGGGACGACCTCGTATCCGCGGGGGTCGAGCGCGGCGGCCACACGGCGGATATTGCCGCCTTTGCCGGCGGCGTCCCAGCCCTCGTAGCAGACGACGACGGGCACGCGCTTCCGATAGATCTTGTTGTGCAGCTCGCTCAGTTCCTCTTGGAGCTTTTTGAGCTGCTTTTTATATTTTTCATCGGTGATGGTCTTGTCCAGGGAGACGTCCTTCAGCTTCGGCATGGGAACAAAGGTAAAGTTGCCGGGAAGGATAATATTGGTTGGGGTAATGGGGTGTTCCTTGCGGTGCTGCTTGAGCGCCAATGCGGTTTTGATCCCGTCGATGACGGTGTGGTAGATTTCCAGCTCCGCGTGCAGGCGGTCCGTGCTGGCGATGACATGCCAGGGGGCGTAAGTGGTGTTGGTGTATTCCAACATCTCGTCAAATGCGCGGTAGTAGCGGTCGTACTGTTTGTTCCGCTTCCAATCCTGCTGGGTGACGCGCCACTCTGTATTTTTGGAATTCGCCAGGTTTTCCAGGCGCTCCCGCTGTTCCTTCTGGCTGATGTGCAGGAAGAATTTGATAATCAGATACCCGTTGTCCGCGAGCTGCCGCTCGAAGGTGTTGATATCGTTCATGCGGCGCAGGTTGGTCACATCGTCCACCTCGTCCTCCAGGCGGAGTACGGAGATTTCCTGGTACCAGCTGCGGTCCATCACCGCGATTTCCCCGCCTCCGGGGATGATCTTCCAATAGCGCCAGAGGTTCGGTTCGCGCTTTTCCAGCTCCGTGGGGGCAATGTTGGAGTACACTTTGGAGCCGCGCGGGTCAAAGTTCAGGATCAGGTTGGCGATCTGGCTGCCCTTTCCAGCCGAACCCCACCCTTCGAACACAATGATGACGGGAAGCTTGTTCTGCTTCACCAGCTGTTGCAGGGAAGAGAGCTCTTCTTTGAGCGCGGAAGCTTCTTTTTTATATTCCTCTTTTGTGATGGAAGCCTTTAGATTGACTTTTTCCAACATGCCGGGCAACCCCTTTCCATTCTACTCCTTAATGGGAGACTATATGCCAATTATACACTAATTTACTAAAATTGCAATCTTTTTTGTGCGAACGGACAAATCTTATTTCTATGGATATATCTTTCTCGTATCTTGCCCAGATGTTTGCGAAAAAGCGCAGGTTTCATGCGGCTTTGCCGCACGCTTTTCCCCTTTTCTAATTGGAACGGATGTGCTATAATAAAGCGAATATTATGGAAACTCGTTTGGCAAATGGAGACAGGAAATGGTCATTCTTGGAATTGACCCGGGCTATGCCATTGTTGGCTACGGGGTCATTCGCGCACAAAATGGGCGGTTTGTACCGTTGGAACACGGGGCGATCGTCACCAAGGCGGGGGAGAATTTCAACCGCCGGTTGGAAATCATATACGATGCGATGACGGAAGTGCTGCAAAAGTGGAAGCCGGACGCGGTCAGCATCGAAAAGCTCTATTTTAAAAACAACAAAACAACGGCGATCGGCGTGGCCGAGGCGCGCGGCGTGATTTTGCTGGCGACCCAAAAGGCCGGCGTGCCGGTCTATGAGTACACGCCGCTGCAAGTGAAGCAGGCAGTGACGGGTTACGGGCAGGCGCTCAAACCCCAGGTGATGGAGATGACCCGGCGGCTTCTGTGCCTGCAACAAATCCCCAAGCCGGACGATGTGGCGGACGCCTTGGCTATGGCCATCTGCCACGGGCAGGCAGCGGGGTCGTCCCTGCGGCAGGCGCTGCTGGGGCGCAGATCATGAGATAGACGGAGTGGCGTATGTTTTATAGTATCAAGGGAACATTGACGCATATGGAGCCCGGGTTTGTTGTGGTGGAGTGCGCAGGGGTGGGCTTTAAGTGCCTCACCACGCTGAGCACCCAGCGCACCATGCCGCAGATCGGCGAACAGGTCAAGCTGTTTACCCATTTGAATGTCCGGGAGGATGCAATGGATCTGTTCGGCTTTGCCACGATGATGGAGCTAAACTGCTTTAAAATGCTGACGGCGGTTTCCGGCGTGGGGCCGAAGGTGGGGCTTGCCATTTTGAGCGAGCTTTCGCCGGAGCAGGTGGCCATGGCCGCGGCATCGGGGGACAGCAAATCGCTGACCCGCGCCAGCGGCGTGGGCGCAAAGCTGGCGCAGCGCATCGTGTTGGAATTGAAAGACAAGGTGAAAAAGATGGGCGGCGGAGTCCTGGAGGGCTTTGCACCAGCGGGCGGGGTGCCGTCGGCAGCGGGGAACGCTGCCAACGCCGTCAGTGCGCTGTCCGTGTTGGGCTATACGCCGACGGACGCGGCCTCTGTGGTAGCGAAATTTGACAGCAGCTTGCCAACGGAAGAGCTCATCCGCTTGGCGCTGAAGGAATTCGGGAAAAACCGGTGAAAGGGTGGTGAGGCGTGCCGATGGATTACGAGAATGAGATGGACTTTGAAAACCGGATGGTTGCGCCGGAGTACGCCCCCGAGGATGCGGAGGTGGAAAACCCTCTGCGCCCCCGGACCTTGGAGGAATACATCGGTCAGGAAAAGGTAAAGGAGAACCTGGCGGTCTTTATCGAGGCGGCCAAGCAGCGCAAGGAATCGCTGGACCATGTGCTGCTGTACGGCCCGCCGGGGCTCGGCAAGACGACGCTGGCGGGGATCATCGCCAACGAATTGAACGTCAATTTGCGCATCACCTCCGGCCCAGCGATTGAAAAGCCAGGGGATCTCGCCGCGCTGCTGACCAACCTGAACCCCGGCGATGTGCTCTTTATCGACGAAGTGCACCGCCTGTCGCGCAGCGTGGAGGAGATCCTCTATCCGGCGATGGAGGACTATGCGCTGGACATCATCACCGGCAAGGGGCAGATGGCAGCTTCCTACCATTTGCCGCTGCCCAAGTTTACGCTGGTGGGGGCCACAACGCGCGCGGGCCAGCTTTCCGCGCCGCTGCGCGACCGCTTTGGCGTGGTGCTGCGGCTGGAAATGTATTCCCCGGAGGAGCTGGCCAAGATTGTCACCCGGAGCGCGCGCATCCTGGGCATCCCCATTGAGGCGGACGGCGCGCTGGAAATCGCCTCGCGCTCGCGGGGGACGCCGCGTATTGCGAACCGGATGCTCCGGCGCGTGCGGGATTTTGCGCAGGTGATGACGGACGGGGTGATTACGTACCAATCCGCTAAGATCGGCCTGGACCGCCTCGAAGTGGACGAGATCGGGCTGGACGCCAACGACCGGCGGATGCTCAGCGCCATGATTCGCTATTATAACGGCGGCCCGGTGGGATTGGAGACGCTTGCGGCGGCCATCGGGGAAGAAGCGGTCACCATCGAGGACGTCTATGAACCGTATCTGATGCAGATCGGCTTTTTGAACCGCACGCCCCGCGGACGCTGCGTCACACGCGCGGCGTACCTGCATCTGGGGTTGACGCCGCCGGGGGAGCAGACCCCGCAGCAGAGCTTCTTCGATTTGGCCAGGGCGCAGGAACCGAAGGACAGCGCCTCAAAAGATTCACTGGACGGGAAATAAATCCCTTTTTGCGTTGCCGGCCCTTTGAGGGGCCGTGGGTTGAAAAAACGATTGCGGGAAGACCGATCCTTCCGGCTTCTTGATCGCCGCCGAAGGGCGGTGCGGGTAGAAATCACTTGTTCTGTCCGGCTTTGTCCGCCATACCGCGCTTTGCTCGGAGGAAAAAGCGGCAAGGGTGTTCGGATGTAGCGTATCAATAAAAATTGCCGTCTCCCCGGGAGACGAGGGTTGAAACAGCATTTAGACAAAGTCCGTGTTTTCCAAGATATTCTCCCTTGCCGTCTCGGAGAGGGAGAAACGGTTAGAAAGGAATTTGCGTTTGGAATTTTCACGTGTCAAACTGGAAATTTATGTGCCGGAAGCATACCTTAGCCGCCTCCGGGAAGCGTTGAACGAGTTGGGCGCCTGCCACATCGGGAAGTATGACTGCTGTTCCTCCGTGGCCGCCGTCACCGGAACTTGGCGGCCGCTTCCCGGCGCGGAGCCGTACGACGGGACGGTGGGGGAGCTTTGCCAGGGCGCGGAGTGCAAAATGGAAGCGGTCTGCCCGCGGGAGCTGGCAGCGCAGGCGGTGGAAGCGGTCCGGCAGTTGCATCCCTATGAGGAGCCGGTGATCCATGTGCTGCCGCTTTTAGACCTCTAGCCGCAGGGCGGTTTTCCAAGCGGGCGAAGGATCTCGCCGGTTTGGAAAAGTGTCCGGTGGCCTTGCGAATCACTGGTTTCTGGCCGGTCGTATGAGATTGCGACGCGGTTTTCAGGAAAAAGCCGTTACAATAGGAAAAAAGATTGGTTTCGGAGCGTTTTGGCAAGAAAACTACCCCCGGAAAAAGGGGAACGATTTTAAGGAGTGTGTTAAGCTATGGGCAGACTTTTTGGAACGGACGGCGTCAGAGGCGTCGCAAATTCGGAGCTTACCTGTGAGATGGCCATGAACATCGGCCGGGCGGCGGCGATGGTGTTGACGGACAACAACCACCGCCATCCTAAAATTTTGATCGGAAAAGACACGCGCATTTCTTCCGATATGTTGGAGAGTGCAATTACAGCTGGCCTGTGCAGCGTGGGGGCTAATGTTGTGCAGCTCGGTGTTGTGCCGACCCCGGCGGTGGCGTTCTTGGTCGGCAAATACAAAGCGGACGCGGGCGTAATGCTCACAGCGTCGCACAACCCCTGCGAATTCAATGGGATCAAAATTTTCAGCGGCGACGGCTATAAGCTGCCAGACGCGCTCGAAGAGCAGATCGAGGCCATCGTCCTCGACCACGCCGACGTTCCGCCGGTCCCCACAGGGGGCGACATCGGCAGCGTAACCACTGCGCCGAACGTGGTGCGTGATTATGTGGACCACATCAAGAGCACGGTCCCGTTTGCGTTGACCGGTATGCGGATTGGCATCGACTGTGCAAACGGCGCGGCCTCCCGCACGGCGGAGCTGCTGTTCACGGAATTGGGCGCGGAGTGCCATATGCTGGCCGACAAGCCCAACGGGGTGAACGTCAACGACAATTGCGGGTCCACCCATATGGAAAACCTGATGAGCTTTGTCAAGGAGAACCACCTGGACGCGGGCATCGCGTTTGACGGCGATGCGGACCGCTGCCTCGCTGTGGACGACAAGGGCCAGCTGGTGGACGGCGACTTTGTGATGGCCATCTGCGCCGCGGATATGAAATCGCGCGGCAAGCTGGCGAAGAACACTGTGGTGGGCACCATCATGACCAACATGGGCTTCACCCGTTTTTGCAGCGAAAACGGCCTGCATTTCGAGGCGACCAAGGTCGGCGACCGCTATGTGCTGGAGGAGATGCAGCTGGAAGGCTATAATTTTGGCGGCGAGCAGAGCGGCCATGTGATCTTCCTGGATTTTGCCACAACCGGCGACGGCCAGATGACGGCGGCACAGCTGCTGAGCATTGTCCACCGCCGCGAGGCGAAGCTTTCCAGCCTAGCAACCCTGATGACTCGCTATCCGCAGGTGATCGTCAATGTGCAGGTGGGCCCGGAGGGGAAGCTACATTTCTACACGGACAGCGAGGTCAAGGAGGCCATCGAAAACGCGAAGGCGAAGCTGGGGACCAGCGGCCGCATCGTGGTCCGCCCGTCCGGTACGGAGCCGCTCCTGCGCGTGATGATCGAGGGCGAGGACTTGGAGTATATCAATGTGCTTGCGAACTCCGTGGCGGATGTCCTGCGGGAGCGTTTGGCGTAAAAAAGTGTAAACATTTTGTAGAATTGATTTATAATCGTACGATTTGTATTGAAAATTGACGGATAAGAGAGGGTTTGCTTTGAGAGCGGCAGCATGGAAGGATTACGAACTGATCGACACGTCCGGCGGCGAACGATTGGAGCGGTGGGGGAATATCGTCCTCATCCGCCCCGACCCACAGATCATCTGGAATACGCCGCGCAAAAATCCCCTTTGGCGTGAAGCGCATGCGCGCTACCAGCGCTCCCATACGGGTGGCGGGAGCTGGCAGGAGTATCGAAAGGTGCCTTCCATGTGGAAGATCCGCTATGGGGAGCTGACCTTCCAGCTCAAGACCATGGGCTTCAAACATACCGGAATCTTTCCGGAGCAGGCGGTAAACTGGGAGTTTGCCATGCAGAAAATCGGCGCGGCGGGCCGCCCTGTAAAGGTTTTAAACTTGTTCGGTTATACCGGGGCGGCTACGCTCGCCTGTGCAAAGGCGGGTGCGCAGGTCTGCCATGTCGATGCCTCCAAGGGGATGGTCGCCTGGGCGAAGGAGAACGCAGCGGCCTCCGGCCTGGCGGATCGGCCGGTGCGCTGGCTGGTGGACGACTGCATGAAATTCGTCCAGCGGGAGCAGCGCCGCGGGAACCATTATGAGGGCATCATCATGGACCCTCCGTCCTATGGGCGCGGCCCCGGCGGGGAGGTCTGGAAGCTGGAGGAACAGCTCTATTCCCTGGTGGAGATGTGCGTGCCGATTTTGTCCGAGAACCCGCTGTTCTTCATCCTGAATTCCTACACCACCGGCCTTTCGCCCGCGGTGATGGAATACCTGCTGGGCGTGTTGCTGCAAAAGCGCTTTGGCGGGAAGGTTTCCTCCGGGGAGATCGGGCTTCCGGTGACGGAAACTGGGCTGGTCCTTCCCTGCGGGAGTACCGCAATTTGGGAGTCTTAATTCGACAACATATCGGATATTACAATATGTTTTATACAATTTGGATTTGAAAAGTGTGCTTGAGATGTTTGAGAAAAGCGCATGATTTGAAATAGGTTCGAGCGAATACCTTTTGCGAGGGACATTGCGAACCGGCTAGCGCGGGATTCGATCGAAGTACGGCGCTGTGGGCTGCGCCCAAACAGAAGACCATCCACCGGCGGTTAGCGCCATTGCTGAAATTACAGGGAGTAAAAACAAATGGCTTTTATACAGACAAAGGATTTGAAATTCACCTATGACGATGTGGAAGACGGCGAAGCCGGGAAGGTGCACGAGGTGCTCAAGGGCGTCAACCTCGAGATTCAGAAGGGCGAGTTTGTCGCACTGCTCGGCCACAATGGGTCGGGAAAATCCACCATCGCCAAGATGTTCAACGCCATGCTGTTGCCCGCTGGGGGCAAGGTCTACGTGGAGGGGATGGATACCCTCGATGAAAGTCTCGTCTACGAGATTCGCCGCCGCGTGGGGCTGGTCCTGCAAAATCCGGACAACCAACTGGTGGCCAGTATCGTGGAAGAGGACGTGGCATTCGGCCCGGAGAACCTCGGCATCGCGCCGGAGGAGATCCGCAGGCGGGTGGACGACGCGCTAAAGGCGGTGGAGATGTACGATTACCGCCTGAACGCCCCCTATAAGCTTTCCGGCGGCCAAAAGCAGCGCATTGCCATCGCGGGGATCATCGCGATGCAGCCGGAGTGCATCGTGCTGGACGAGCCGACCGCGATGCTCGACCCGCGCGGCAGGGAAGAGGTGCTACGGACGATCCACAAGCTGAACCGGGAAAAGGGGATCACCATTGTCCTGATTACCCACTATATGGATGAGGCAGTGCAGGCGGGCCGCGTGGTGGTGATGGACGACGGGCAGATCTTGTTGCAGGGGACGCCCAAAGAGGTGTTTTCCCATGTGGAGCTGCTCAAGCAGCACAAACTGGACGTCCCGCAGGCCACGGAACTGATTTACCGCCTGCGCGCGAGCGGCTATCCATTGCCGGAGTGCGTATTGAATGAAGAGGATTGTGTGGCCGCGCTGGAGCGGATTTTGAAGGCGCCGGTAGGCAGATAATTCTCCCGGCAAGGACGAATAAAAGATCCGCAGGTATCCGCACAGCGGAATCTGACGGAGGTTTGGAGAAAGCACTATGGCGATTATTGAGACGAAAGACCTGACATACACATATGGCACGGGCACGCCGTTTGAGAAGACGGCGGTGGACCATGTGAACCTCTCCATCGAGCAGGGGGAGTTCATCGGCGTGATCGGGCATACCGGTTCCGGCAAGTCCACGCTGATCCAGCAGTTCAATGGGCTTTTGCGGCCCACCTCCGGGACGGTGCTGCTGGACGGGAAGGACATCTGGGCGGAGCCAAAGAAAATCCGGGCGGTACGCTTCCGCGTGGGTATGGTGTTCCAGTACCCGGAGCACCAGCTCTTCGAAGAGACAGTCCTCAAGGACATCTCCTTCGGTCCCTCCAACATGGGGCTGGAACCGGCGGAGATTGAAAAGCGTGCGCGCGATGCGGCGAAATTTGTCGGCCTGCGGGAAGAGCTCCTGGAAAAGAGCCCGTTTGAGCTCTCCGGCGGCGAGAAGCGCCGGGTCGCCATCGCGGGCGTCATCGCGATGGACCCGGACGTCCTGATTTTGGATGAACCCACCGCAGGCCTGGACCCGCGCGGGCGCGACGTTCTGCTCTCGCAGATTGTGAATTACCACGAGGTACGGCACAATACGATATTGTTGGTTTCCCACAGCATGGAGGATATCGCACGCACCGCGGATCGAATTTTGGTGATGAACGGCGGGAAGGCCGCCATGTTCGACGAGACGAAGAAGGTGTTTGCACGCGGGGAGGAATTGGAGCGGATGGGCCTGCGGGTCCCGCAGATCACCAAGATCCTCGCCATGCTGCAAAAAGACGGCTATCCGGTCGAGACCGCCCTCACGTTGGAGCAGGCGATCCGGCAGCTGATGCCGTTGCTGGAGGAAGGAGGGCGTACGCATGGTTAGAGATGTCACCCTGGGGCAATATTTCCCCGCAAAATCGGTGATCCATCGCCTGGACCCGCGCGTCAAGGTGATTTTGACCTTCCTATTTATTGTATTTGTCTTTGTGGCGCAGAATTTCGCTGCGCTGCTCCTGATGATCGCGCTGGAAGTGTGCGTAATGGCGAGCTCCGGCGTGCCGGTCAAACAGTATTTCAAGAGCCTGAAAGCGGTTTTGTTCATTGTAATTTTCACCGGCATTCTGAACCTGTTCTATGGGTCAGGGGAGCCGCTGGTGACGCTCTTTGGATTTATGCAGATCACCTGGAATGGCATCCAAAATGCCATTTTTATCGCGATCCGCATTATGAGTTTGATTCTATTCAGCGCGGTGTTGACCTTTACAACCACGCCGACCGAATTGACGGACGCTCTGGAGCGCATCATGAAACCGCTGAAAGTGCTCCATGTGCGGGTCCATGAAATCGCCATGATGATGACGATCGCCCTGCGCTTCGTCCCCACGCTTTTGGAAGAGACGGATAAGATCATGAGCGCGCAGAAGGCGCGCGGCGCAGACCTGGAAAGCGGCGGATTGATGCAGCGGATCAAAGCGCTGATCCCGATCCTGATCCCGCTCTTTGTGTCGTCCTTCCGCCGGGCGTACGACCTGGCCATGGCCATGGAGTGCCGCTGCTACCACGGCGGGGAAGGGCGCACCAAGATGAAACAGCTGCATATGGCTGCGCGCGACGGCTGGGCGGTCGCGATTTCCGTGGCGGTCTGTGCGCTGGTGATTGTGCTGAATGTTTTGATGCCGGCGATCCTATAAAAATCCCCGGGACGGAGAGGAGGAAAAGCGTATGCGCAATTTGTTATTGACGCTCTGTTACGACGGCGCGCAGTACCACGGTTGGCAGATTCAGAACAATGCGGTCTCTGTGCAGCAGGTGTTTCAGGAGGCGCTTTTCAAGGTTACCTCCGAGAAGCCCGAGATCAAGGGGTGCAGCCGCACGGATTCCGGGGTGCATGCCAATCAATACTGCATCAGCTTGAAAACCGGGCACACCATCCCCTGCGAACGGCTGCTCAACGCATTGAACCACTTTTTGCCGGAGGACATCGCTGTGCAGGACTGTAGGGAGGTCCCGATGGACTTCCATGCGCGGTACTCCTGCCTCGGCAAGGAATATATTTATAAGATTTGGAACGAACCGGTCCGCAATCCTTTTTTGCGGAACCGGGCGCTTCATTATTGGTATCCTTTGGATTTGTCCCGTATGAACGAGGCGGCGGCGCATTACATAGGGAAACACGATTTTACGTCCTTTTGTACGTCGGATGCGCGGGACCGCGGCGATATGTGCCGCACGGTCACCCGTGCAGGCATACAGAGGGACGGCGGCTTGGTCACCTTTACGGTGGCGGCGGATGGGTTCCTCTATAATATGGTGCGCATCATGGTCGGGACGCTGCTGTATGTGGCCCAAGGGAAGCTGCAGCCGGAGCAGATTCCGGAGATTCTGGCCGCGCGCGACCGCACCGCCGCAGGGCCGACCGCACCGCCCTGCGGGTTGTATCTGAACCGTGTGTTTTATGGAGAGGGACCGGTATGAGCCAGGGAAAACGCTTCGCCACGGGCGAGATCGACGTGGCAAAACACGACCGCCATGCGGAACAGATTGCGAAACGGCGCGCCAAGCGCCGGGAAAAGCAAAAGCGCACGCATAAAATCCCAGGGTGGGTCTATAAGATCATCCTGATTTTGATTTTGAGCGTGGTGGGGATGCTGCTGTGGTTTAACCGGCAGAATCTTGCCCCCGACCGCGTGATGGAGTGGGTGCAGGACCGTGTGGTTGGCATTGGCGTGGGCGATGGCTTCCCGCAGCCGATCGCCGGCACCGTCGTGGAGCCGAAAAACTTCCTTTCGGTCAATAAAGAGCTTGTGGTGGTGAGCGACACGGACCTCTCCATCTATAATTCCACCGCCAAGGTGCTGGCAAGCCGCCAGCACAGCTTCAGCGAACCTGTTATGAAGACAAACGGTTCCCGCACCTTGATTTATAATCTGGGAGGGACCGGTTATCAGGTCGAGAGCCGCACAAAGACTGTTGAAAAAAAGAATACGGAAGGAAACATTTTCGCAGGGGCACTGTCGGAGGATGGGCATTATGCCTTTGCAACCCAAGCGGAAGGGTACTGCGGGGAACTGACCGCCTATAAACCAGATGGGACGGCGAAATTTCAATATTGGTTTGCGGACTATTACCCCACCTCGGTCGCCCTGGACCCCTCCGGGTCCCATGCTGCGGTGACGGCCATTTCCGCCCTGGACGGGGGATTGACCTCTGCGGTGTATCTGTTGGATCTCAGCACGGAAGGGGCGGTCGAGCCGTTTGCCGCCTATACGGAGAACATGATGCTTGATTCCTATTGGAGTGCGGACGGGACGGTATCTGCCATTGGGGATAAGATGACGGCGGTCATCAATACGGCAACGCAGACAAAGGTCAACTACGATTATCAAGGGATGCAGCTGTCGGCATATACTGTGGACAGCGGCCGCACGGTGCTCAGCCTGACGGCGTTTGATAGCGCCACGAGCAGCCGCCTGGTGGTGTTGGGCGGCGATGGAAAGGAGCTGGCCAATATTTCCGTGCCCGGAGAGATCCGTTCGGTTTCGCTGTATGGGGACACCGTGGCAGCGTTGGCCGGCGGCACGATTTACGCCTATTCTGCCGTTGGGGGAAATCCTATTGCAACGGTGGATGCCGGAGGCGATGCCAAGGCGGTGGCCTTGGCCAGCGAGAGCGAAGCGTATGTGTTGGGAATCTCAGAGTTGCGCTATGTCGAACTGGCGGCATTTTAAGGCCGGCGTACGTTACAAACCGTTAGTGAACGGAATATGAACATTTGAACGAAAACTTGTGTTTATCGCCTTTTTGTGCTATATTAATCAGGTACTTTCCGCCCTCCCTTTGGACGGGAAGAAATTCCTGGAAAATTGGATGATTTGGGAGGAAACGAGTGGGACTGGTCTTAGACGCCGTCTTTGCGGCGATTGTACTTTGCTTCGTCGTCGCTGGCTATCGTGCTGGGCTGATGCGTACGTTGGTGGAATTTGTCGGTTACCTGTTCGCCGTAGTTGCCTCAGTGGTGTTGGCGGGCCTGGTGGCAGACGTTTTGGCGGATCTGTTTTTACAGGCGCGCGCCCCTTCCCCCACGGAATATTATTTCTTGCGGGTGATTGCAACCGCCATTGTGTTTGTGCTGTTGCAGATGCTGGTGCGGATGATCGCCTCCGCGGTGAGCGCCGTGTGCCGGCTACCGTTGTTGCATACGGCAGACAGCCTGTTGGGCTGCCTGTTTGGGGCATTTAAAGGCGTTGTTGTGGTCTTGCTTTTGTGCTCGTTTGTGCAGTTGGCGGGTCCGGTCTTTGAATTGGACAGCGGCCCCCTCCATGAGCAGGAGCTCTTCACCACTTCCTATATTTTTCGTTTTATTTCTGCGCACAATCCGGTTTATTCCCTGTTCCATGTGGAAGACTTTTTGGAAGGGGTCGGAGGCGCCTTTTAAGCGCGTGAACAGCGCTCGCATATTTTCACAGCGGACTTTGCCGCATCCGTCGGCGGCGGCCCGGAAAGGCTTGTGAGGAATTGAAGAACTGGAATAAGAATATCAATGTACCAAACGCGCTTTCCCTGTTTCGGATTGTGCTGATCGGGCCGTTTGTTTATTACTTTTTGCACGATCAAATCTTACCGGCGGCAATCTGCCTGGTGCTTTCGGGGCTTTCCGATATGTTTGACGGCATGATCGCACGGAAGTTCAATCAGATTACCGAATTGGGAAAAATGCTGGACCCGGTGGCCGATAAACTGACCCAGGGGACCGTAGCCGTATGCTTGGCGATCGAACAGCCGGTTTTGATTCCACTTTTGGCGATTTTTATCCTGAAAGAGCTTCTAATGCTGGTCGCGGGGACGTTCCTGGTCTTGAAAAAGAAGAAGCGGCCCACCGCTTCCAAATGGTATGGGAAGGTAGCGACCATTCTTTTCTATTTCTCATTTGTTGTGATTGTCGCCATGAAAGGTTTCTTCCAAGTGGAAAACCTTGCCGTCACCATTACCCTTTTATCGGTGACAGCGGCATTTATGATCTATGCCTTTATTCAATACGTCAAGATTTTTTTGCAGCTCTTGCATTCCACGGACCCCAAGGATGAAATCGATCTGAAGGCGGATATCCGTGCAAAGAAACCTGCGAAAAAACAATAATTCGATAAGCAACGCCGTCCGGTGGCCGCGGGCGGCGTTTCCGAATATACAAATGAGGCGGGTTGCCGCGTCTGGGTTCTCTCCAGGGCTTGGGGAAGAGCCATGTACACCGGCCGTGTACGTTTGCAATAGCAATGCCTCAGAGACCTATTTTTTAGAAAAAGAAGTGATTGCAATATGATGATGTGTTCGAGATGCCATAAACGCCCGGCCGTCGTGTTTATCTCGCCAACGGTAAACGCACAGGAGACAAAGGGCCTCTGCCTGGTCTGCGCCAAAGAATTGGGTATCAAACCGGTGAACGATCTGATGGAAAAGATGGGCATTACCGAAGAGCAGATGGAAGCCATGGAGTCCGAGTTCGGAAGCCTGATGAATCCAGAAAACAACGGCGAAAACAACGAGGAAGGATTCACGCCCGGCGGTGCAGCGACCTTCCCATTTTTGCAGAATATTTTTTCGGATATGACGAACCCGCAGAAGGGCGGGGAGACGCCGCCCCCTTCATCCGCGCCTAAACGCGATAAGCGGGAAAAGCACAAGACAAAGCGCAAAGCGCTGGATACGTACTGCACCGACCTGACCGCGAAAGCGCGCCGGGGGGAAATTGATAAAATCATCGGGCGCGATAAAGAGATTTCGCGCGTGGTACAGATCCTGAGCCGGCGTACCAAAAATAACCCCTGCCTGATCGGTGAGCCCGGCGTCGGTAAGACCGCGGTTGCGGAGGGGCTGGCGCTGCGCATTGCAGCCGGCGACGTTCCCGCCCGCTTGAAGTCGAAGGAGATCCATCTGTTGGACCTCACCGCCCTGGTGGCTGGGACCCAGTTCCGCGGCCAGTTTGAGAGCCGCATCAAGAGCTTGGTCGATGAGGTCAAGGCGGAAGGGAATATCATCCTGTTCATCGACGAGGTGCACAACCTGGTCGGGACCGGCGACGCCGAAGGTTCCATGAATGCGGCAAACATCCTCAAGCCTGCATTGTCCCGCGGCGAAATCCAGGTCATCGGCGCCACGACCTTTGTGGAATACCGCAAATACATTGAAAAGGACGCTGCCTTGGAGCGCCGCTTCCAGCCGGTGACCATCGCAGAGCCCTCCATTGACGAGACAGTGGATGTGCTGATGGGCATCAAATCGTATTATGAATCGTATCACCGCGTGCGCGTGCCGGATGCATTGGTGCGCCGCGCTGTGGTGCTCTCGGAACGCTATATCAACGACCGCTTCCTGCCAGATAAGGCGATTGACCTGCTGGATGAGGCCTGCGCCTGCGCAGCGCTCCGCAATCTTCCCATGGCCGAATACGACCGCTTAAATGCAGATTTGGAGAAGATGCACCAGGAAGAGGACGATATGACGAACGACGGGGGAGAGATCGACTATGAAGCGCTGGCAAAACTGCGCTATGAGATCTCGCAGACGGACCAAAAGGTCAAGGAGCTCGCCCCTGCCGCTTTGGGCGCGGAGGTAGAGGAGGCGGACCTCGCCAAGGTCATTGAGCTTTGGACTGGAATCCCCGCCAGCCGTATCCAGGAAAACGAACTGAAAAAGCTTTCGGATTTGGAAAGCGTGCTGAATGCAAAGATCATCGGCCAGGAAGAGGCGGTCTCTGCGATTTCGGCCGCGATCCGCCGCAGCCGGGTGCAGATCAGCCCCCGGCGCAGGCCGGCTTCGTTTATCTTTGTCGGGCCGACAGGCGTGGGAAAGACCGAGCTGGTGAAGGTGCTCTCGCAGGAGCTCTTTGACACTCCGGAGACGTTGATCCGCCTCGACATGTCGGAGTTCATGGAGAAGCATTCGGTGTCCCGTATCATCGGTTCCCCGCCGGGCTATGTGGGCTATGACGAGGCGGGTCAGGTGACGGAAAAGGTCCGCCGCCGCCCGTATTCGGTGCTGCTCTTCGATGAGATCGAAAAGGCGCATCCGGACGTGATGAATATCCTGCTGCAAATCCTGGATGAGGGCCGGATCACGGACGCCCATGGCCGCACGGTGAATTTTGAAAACACGGTCATTGTGATGACCTCCAACGCGGGCAGCGAGAAAAAAGAGGGCGCGCTGGGCTTTGCGCGCAGCGATGCGGATGTGACGAAGGAAAAGGCGATGAAAGCGCTTTCTGAGTTCCTGCGGCCCGAATTCCTCAGCCGCGTGGACGAGGTGATCGTGTTCCGTCAGCTTACGCTGGAGGACTTTGAAAAGATTGCCGCCCTGATGCTGGACGAATATGTCGGTTCCCTGAAGGAACGCCATATCCATTTTGTCTACGATACGAAGGCCACCCACTGGCTGGCGGAACATGCCATCGGCGGGAAAAGCGGCGCGCGCGACCTGCGCAACCTGATCCGCCGCGAGGTGGAAGACCGCATTGCCTCGCTGGTAGTGGATCATTTCGATCAGCCGTTGTCCGGGATTGCCCTGACCGCGGACGATCAGCTCCGTATGGAGACGTTGGAATAAGGACCGGCCGGTTTCCCTTTCCCTGTAAGGGAACGGCGTCTGTTGTAGTTGAATAAAGAGGATGGGCCGCTTGGGGGAAAACACATGCGGCCCATGTTTTTTATGGGGCAAAAGGTGGATGGGATTTTCTTGAAGCTTATCCCTGCAAAATTGCTTGAAATTCTTGACAAATCCGTTTGTGCTGTGGTATACTTATTTTCGTCGCAAAATGCGAGTGTAGTTCAATGGTAGAACCCCAGCCTTCCAAGCTGGTCGTGTGGGTTCGATTCCCATCACTCGCTCCAAATGCGTGCGCCAATAGCTCAGCTGGATAGAGCAACTGCCTTCTAAGCAGTAGGCCAGGGGTTCGAGTCCCTTTTGGCGCGCCAATTATGGTGGATGTAGCTTAGTTGGTTAAAGCGCCAGATTGTGGCTCTGGAGACCGTGGGTTCGAGTCCCATCTTCCACCCCACTTAAAAAAGACGCCTACGGGTGTTTGCTGAGCACGGGACGGACAAGTTGTTCGGTCCCGTGTTGCTATATATTGGGCTGTAGCCAAGGGGTAAGGCAACGGACTTTGACTCCGTCATTCCGCGCGTTCGAATCGCGCCAGCCCAGCCAGCGGTAAGTTGCCGCTTCCAAGACGCGCGCCTCACTTGGTGGGGTGCGCTTTGTTTTGCGCCCACACGTATGTTGGGCATGTTTTGCAGCGCGAACTCCGTCGGGCGCTTCGACGCGCAAGCCAAGCCGCGTTCGGGGCTCGATGCCTGTTTTATGGCGTTGTGCGCGGCCATAGATGGAAAAAGATGGCCATATCCAAACCCATTATTGGCAAAAAATTTTCGTAGGATATGCGGCCAGGATTTTCGGGATGCACCCAATTTCTATAAGAAGCAGGGGAGTAACGGTTGATTGGAAAGGGGCTTTTTGATGGATTTGCTCGATCAGATGAAACATCGCCGCAGCGTGCGGTCCTATACGGGGCAGCTAATTGCGGAAGAAGCGCTCAAGAAAGTGCTACAAGCGGGATTGCTTTCGGCTTCCAGCCGCTCAATCCGTCCTTGGGAATTTGTGGTTGTCCGCGACCGGAAAATGCTGCAAGTGCTATCCGAATGCCGGATAGGGTCGGCAAAGATGCTGCAACACGCGGATTGTGCAATTGTTGTATTTGCCGATGCAGAGAAATCCGATGTATGGGTGGAGGATTGCTCGATTGCTATGGCCAATATGCATTTGATGGCGGACGCTTTGGGGCTTGGCAGCTGCTGGATTCAGGGAAGGCTGCGTGAGGCCCCCGATGGGAGAAGCACGGAGGAATATGTGCAAAGCGCGTTGCATGTCCCTGCCCATTACCGTTTGGAAGCAATCCTTTCGCTCGGGATGCCGGAGACGCATCCGGCCCCACACCGCATCGAAGAATTGCCGGTGGATCAAATTCATTGGGAGGTCTTTTAAGAACTGTGCTATAAGGGAGTCTCTATCGCATAGGGAACGGTGCCCCTTGGAGCTATATGGTGGAAATAGGAACTCTTTTTGTAGAATCACAGCCAATGTTTTTGACAGATGTAGAATAGAAAGAAGAATTTTTGTTGACATTTGCTCGGTGTGCTGTTATAATAAATAAGCTGCATGTGAATCATTAGCTCAGCTGGCAGAGCACCTGACTTTTAATCAGGGTGTCCGGGGTTCGAATCCCCGATGGTTCACCAAATAAACCGCATGGTTAGGCCATTTTTGGCTTCCCCGTGCGGTTTATTTTTTTATCCTATTGAGTTTTGGCTACCTTCTGACTACCTTTTCGCCAGTTCCATAGGTTGCCCATTCGATCCGTTGGAACCGGTTAGATAAACATTTTCAAAAGCCGCTTTCTACGCGAGAAAGCGGCTTTTCGTTTAGCGGTTTAGAGCTTCGTGGTTGTTATAGGCGATCTCCTGAAGATATTTATAAAGGGGCTGGATATTATACTTTTTGGGAAATTCCAGTTTCTTTTCTGCGGTGGATACACCGCCGTTGGCTTTAAAGTAGGGCGAGGTGATATAGTAAATATTGATCTCGCTGTCGTCCACGCCAAAACCAGCCGTTTCCGCAGATACATGGAAAATACAATTTAGGTTGATGGAATCCACCCGCATTTTGGCGCCGGTCGCTCCCTGTTTGTCAAAGTCAATAATGCGCCTATTTGTAACAATCACAACATCACGGATAAGCTTAAAACCTGTGGTGATGGTTTCCCCGTCCATCAGATACATGCCAAACTCCTGCATTAAGGATTCAGGAGAAACCTCGCTGAGATTCCCCGCAAAACCAGAAGCCAATTTTCCCATGATACCCATTTTCATAACTCCTTTCTATCTCAACAGCATTCGCGGTGTTGCCCATTTCCGCTTTTTCCATATAGCTGGCTTTTTGTAAGCGGCAGAATTTTCAACCGGTTAATGGCATCGCTCTATCTCCGAAAAACCCATGCATATAGATGGGATGTCCGTCCGATATGGTTCGTTTTACTCGCAGATCAGACATCTTCCATCGGATACCGGAGATCCCATGCTTCGCGCAGGCGGTCCATCAATCCCATCATATAGAGCGTTTCGGAATGGGGCATTTCTGTACATTCCGTTTTCCCGGCGGCAATCGCTCGCGCGCAGGAGCGCACTTCGTATTCATAGCCGCTGATCTCCACCGGGCACGGATAGATGTGGGGCGTGTCTTCCCCATCGACAAAGAGCTGGATCTCTTCTGCGTGCCAGAAGCTGGGGAGGATCAGGTGCCCTTTTGTCCCGTAGATGGCCGCTTCATTGCGCAAATTGCCGAGCATGGAAGTTGTGAGGGTGGCAAGCTTGCCGTCCGTATACTCCAAAAGGATGCTGTCCTGTGCATCCACTCCGCGGTCTGTTTTGATGCAGCGGGAGGCGATATGGGCGATGTCGTCGCCAAACGCGATGGAAGCCAGGGTCAGCGGGTAGATTCCCATATCGAGGAGGGCCCCGCCTGCAAGGGCCGGGTTGACCAGCCGGTCGTGCCAGGACAATTCAAATCCAAAACAGGCTTCCATAGAGCAGACTTTGCCGATCACTCCCGATGCCAATAGATCATGAAGTGTTTTGACGAATGGCATATAGCGTGTCCAGACCGCCTCTGTAATCAGCAGCCCCTTTTGCTCGGCCAATGCGAGCACCTCTTCCGCCTGTTTGCGGTTGACGGTAAACGCCTTCTCACAGAGGACATGCCTGCCATGGTTGAGGCACAGCAGGGCGTGTTCATAATGGTGAGAGTGGGGCGTAGCAATATAGACGAGGTCCGTGCCGTCGTCCTGGAGCATCTCCTCATAGGAGCCATACGCCTTTTCAAATCCATATTTCTCCGCAAAAGCCTGTGCCCGATCCAGGTCGCGCGCGGCCACGGAGTAGGAAATAACGTCATCCATTTTTGCAAGGGTTTCCGCCATGGTTGCAGCGATCCTTCCCGCGCCAAGAATGGAAACTTTGAGTTTATCCATCGAACTCCTCCTTATGCTTCTTTCTCGTGCTTCATCAGCTTGGTCGGATCGGAAAGCACGTTTTGCGCTGCAATAGCAGCCGCGCCCAATAGGGCGGGGCTCTCCGGCAGGCGGTTTACCTCGATGGTAATATCGTTGTACACCAGCGGATTGATGCAGGCATGCACCTTGTCGCATACGATTTTCAGCAGAAGATCCGGTGCGACCTCGGCCAACTCGTCCCCGATGACGATCATCCCCGGATTGAATTGGTTGATGAGGTTCACAATTCCGATCGATAAAAATTCACAGGCCTTTTCGTATTCTTCGCGCGCCACTTTGTCCCCGGTTTTCACCGCGTCGGAGATACTCGCGGCAGTCAGGTTATTTTCACTTAAAATCGAAGGCTCGCCGGCCTGTAGGCGGCGGGTGATATTCTCGCAAAAGACCAGGAACGAACAATATTTTTCCAGGCAGCCGCGGTTGCCACATTCACAGAGAGCCCCGCGGTAATTGATGGTGTTGTGGCCGAATTCGCCGGCGATCCCGCGCTGCCCCAGGACCAGCTTGCCGTCGGTGATGATGCCGCATCCGATGCCCTGACCCGCCAGCACATAGATCATATTGCGGATGCCGTATTCTTTGCTGCGGTACCAGAGCTGTGCGAACGCGCTGGCATTTGCGTCGTTGGCTATGTAGATGGGGATATCAAACCCCTCGGTCAACGCCTTTTTGATCGGGAAGTTCTGCCAACCGGAGAGCTCTGTGACAAAGAGCAACTGGTCGCGGTCCTCCCGGTAGGGGCCGGGCATAGCCATGCAGACGGCGGGAATATGGGTCGAGGAATTTTCCCGGCGGATGTCCTGAATGGCGTTCCGGATACGGGAAATGGTGTTTTGCACGTCGTCGCGCGGTCCAATGGGATATTCCTCCACCGCATAGACCTTTCCCGACAGGCCGGCAATGCTGATATAAAAGGCGCGCCGCGTCATGCGGATACCGATAACCTTATACAGGTCGTCGTTCAATGTCACGCCAATCGACCGGCGCCCCTTGCAGCCGCTCATCAACCCGGTTTCCACAACGAGGCCGCACTCGATGAATTCCCCGATGATATTGGTGATGGTCGCCTGTTTTAGGCCGGACAACTGTGCCAACGTAGCGCGGGAACAGACCCCTTCTTGCCGCAACAGGTCTGCCACCAATGCGCGGTTGATGAGCTGGCTCCTTTCCTGGTTGATGCTTTTATGCGTAATGATTTCATTCATATCCAAGAACTCCTATACTCCCAAGTTTATCTTTTAATTACTATACACTACTATACACTTTTTAAAAACAAAATGCTTCTAGTTGAAAAATATTTATTCATAAAAGAGGAAATGATGCAAAAATTGCCCAGATAAGACGGTTTTAAGCGTCCATTTCCCCCGAAGAGGCGTCAGAAGCAGGCGATAGGCAATTTTTTTCCACTTGATGATCCGTTATCCCCTTCTTTTGGAGAAAATCACGCGTGGCTGTGCGCAAAAGCGTGTAGAGGACGGAGAAGAGCGGGACGCCCACCAAAATGCCTGTAATCCCCCATAGATTGCCACAGACCAGAATAGCCAGCAGTACCCAGATGCCCGGAAGCCCGATGGAAGTCCCCACCACGCGGGGATAGATCAGGTTCCCTTCCACCTGTTGGAGGATGACGAGGAAGATTAAGAACCACAGGCAGTCCCACGGGTTGATAATCAGCAGAATAAACGCGCCGACCGCTCCACCGATGTAGGCACCCAAAATGGGGATTAAGCTGGTGAGGGAGACGATCACACTGATTAATAACGCATAGGGAAGGCGGATGATGCTCATGCCCAAATAGCACAGGCAGCCGAGAATCAGCGCTTCTGTCACCTGCCCTGTGACAAACCCGGAAAAGATATTGCTGGAAAGGCTGCCGATGGAGATCACCTGCTGTGCCCGTTTGGCCGGGAGGAAGGCATACAGGACGCGCTTCAAGTTGCGGATGAGCTTCTCCTTGCTGTACAGCATGTACACCGAAAAGATTAGGCTCATGACAAACGTAAAGATGCCGGACGCAACGCCGACGGTGGCGTTGGCAACCGACCCCACCACATCCGTGGTCACCTGGGAAGCCTGCGTGAGCAGGGAAGACCAATCAATCTGCATCACGGCTTCTTTGAGCTGGGTGAGGTCGAATTTGGTGAGGACCCCATTTAGCCACTTGGTAAAGCTATTGACGTATCCCGGTATCGCGGCGGTTAAAATCTGTATGGAGTTGGCAAGCTCCGGGACAACAAAGAAAATGATCCCGCCCACAATCAAAAATACGACAATAAAGGAAAGCAGGACGCAGACCCCGCGCCCACAACGCTGCCAAATTTTGGAGTTTTTCCGCTTTAAAAAGCCAAAAATGCGCTCTTCGAAGAGCTTTAGCAACACATTGAGCACAAAAGCGACGGCAATGCCCATCAAAAAGGGGCTAAACAGAGAGAAGAGTGCGTTTAAAATGGAACCCGCTTGTTCCAGATGGAAGACAACATAGATCAGGAGTACCGCAAAGGTAATCAGCAGCATTGCTGCTTTGATGGCTTTTTTTGTAAATTTGGGATCGTCGATCCATTCCTTTAATTTCATAAGCATGCCCTTCTGTAATGGAATTCTGCGGCGTTTCTGCCGCGGCCTTTCTTCAAACACACTCTACCGTATTCCCCTATGGATGTCAAGTTATTCCAAGAAGGAAAACCAGAGTGATCCTTTTCTCCGTTATAATGCGCGCGGAGCCTTGCAAATTTTTTGTTACAAGGATATGATGAAAGAAACCGGATATGCAAGTATCCGCTGCTTAAAAAGGAGGGGTTTTATGGAACTCATGGAAGCCATCCGTGCGCGAAAAAGCTATCGGAATGAATTTTACAACACGCCCGTGCCCCGCAGCGACCTTCGGGAGATTTTAGAGGCTGGGCTGGCCGCTCCGTCCGGCTGCAATTTGCAGACCACCCAGCTGATTGGGGTGGACGATCCCGTACTGGTCAAGCGTCTGGCGGAAATCTATGGGAGGGAGTGGTCCGCGACCGCACCAGCTGCCATCCTAGTGCTCACAAAGGAGACGATGTCCTCCAGCGGCGTTTCCTATCATGTGCACGATTATTCCGCAGCGGTGGAGAACATGTTGTTGGCGATTGCGGCCAAAGGGTACGCTTCGGTGTGGATCGAGGGACAGATTCGCGGGGAACGCGCCAAAGAGATGGGGGCACTTCTTGGCGTTCCAGAGGAATACACAGTGGCGGTATATCTTCCGGTGGGTGTTCCAGCGAAATCCATGGCAGAGGCGGTCAAAAAGCCCTTTTCGGAGCGGGCGTGGCTGAACGGCTATCAAAAGGAATTGGACTGAGAAGACCGAAAGGAGGCCGTTTCGATGCATAAATGGTTATCCTATGCAAATGAATATGTACGGCAGTCCGATTGGAAGGATCTTGCTCTGATCAAGCTCTGCTTGTGTTCAGCGGGGGTCCTGATCGGAATGTCGCTCGCAAAACGCGTGAAGAAGCTGGCGGCGTTTGGCGCAATGGCCGTATTTATTGCCACCTATCTTCCGCTGATGTGGAAACTTTTGAAGATTGTAACTGGGGACCGGCGCCCATAGAGGGAACGGTCCCGATAGATACAAGGAAAGGAACATTGTGACCATAGAGACAAAACGTTTGCTCCTTTGCCCGCTGAGCGCCCGGCAGATGCGCTTATGGCTTTCCGACCTGCCCGCTTTGGAACGTGAATGGGACTGCCATTATGAAGGCGAGCCGGTCGAAGGGACATTCCGCGAGATTGTCCAGCAGCAGTGGAAGATCACCTCCATGGATGAGCGGAATTATCTGTTTCATAGCTTCTGGCTGCTGTTGCGGAAGGCGGACCGGACGGTGGTCGGCGCAGCTGATTTTAAAGCGCCGCCCAACGCACGCGGCGAGGTGGAGATTGGCTATGGGCTGGGCGGGGCGCACGAGCGCCGCGGCTATATGACGGAGGCAGTGGACGCCCTGTGCGATTGGGCGCTTCAGCGAAAGGATGTGGAGAGCGTCTTGGCCGAAACGGAACGCAAGAACCGCCCTTCACAAAATGTCCTGCGGCGTTGCCGGTTTGTGCTGGAGCACGAAGGCCCCACCCTCTGGTGGAGGCGGAAAAAATAGGATACGCGCGGCGGATGCCCAGGTAAGGAGACCATCGCGCGTTGGCGAGAACTCTTTTTGGAGAAGGAGCAAAACGGAAGGCTTTTCTGAAAAAGCGATGAAAAAGAGCGCATCACCCGATGGCGGGCGGATGCGCTCTTTATTTTGTCCCCTGGCGGGGTGTGATGGGTCAAAAAGATCCGTTAAATAGAAAACCATACCCTTGGGAGTGACCGTCCCCTGGCGGGGCATGGACAATCCTATGATATTTCTATAACCATGAGAAACATGGCAAAATCGCCGCCCCCTGACGGGGAGTAACAACATCTGTAGGCCGGCACGAACGAACTTGCACGATGCCAGGTTCAATTCCCGGGCGGTTGGAAAGGGTGGCCGTACTTGGTCCCTATAGGCGCCATTCCGTTCCGTTTGGCGCCTTGGAAATCCATTTTTTATTTTAAGAGGAGCGCCTTCTTTTCCAGGATGGCTTCTGCCGCGGCGCAGGCCGGGCAATCGCAATACTTCGCTCCTGCCGCTTTGATTTCAGCGGCGTGCGCTGCAACTTGCTTTGCCTGCTCTGCCCCAAACACTTGAGCGCCCGTATCCGAACTGGCAAAAGCGATCAACTGATCGACCGGCATGATATCCGCTTCCAGCTCTTCTACATATTTTTTTGCTGCCTCTGCTTCGTTTTCCGTGCCAATCGCGTCCAGCCAGGCTTGGGCTGCGGCCTTTGCCTCCTTGCAGCAGGAATGCGCGTTCATCAATGCGTGCGTTTTGTCAATGATGACTTGCAAAGCTTCTTGATTCATCATCCATCGACCTTCTTTCTGAAATAAAATGTAATTACATTTTATAACAATTCGCCATGGATTACAATAGACGAATAGTGGGGCAAATTGTAATTGAAACATCCTGCCGGTTTCGCCAAGCGGCAGTTTCAAATGTTCAAACAACGGTAGGCGAACCCGTTGCCACCGCCCGTTTCAGCCTTGAAAGACGCATGAAAATCCTATATAATCATAAATAATAAACAGAGGTTGTAGCAAACGTATGGATGATTTTACGGTGAAAGCGGGAGGTCCTATGCCATGCTGGATTTTGTGATCAACATCTTTGGAGACATCGCCGATTTTTTGATGGACCTATGGGTCGATAAAATTGTCCGTCGCAAGAGAAACAGATAAACTTTCTCTTTTTATAAAGCAGAGCGAGTGCAGAGCAAGCTGCAAAAAAAGGTTGACAAACCAAAGGGTTGTAGGATATAGTATTAATAATACAACTGGATAAAACGACCGTTGTGTTTGTACACGGTTTTGCGTTGATGGGGACGGAATGCATTCCTTTCGCTTCAGAGAGCCGCCGGGTGGTGTGAGGCGGCGTGAAATTTGCAGGACATCGCCCCGGAGCAGGCGGCTGAACCCCTTTTTGGGCAAGTAGGTGCGTCCGGTTTCTCCCCGTTAGAAGAGAGTGTATTGCTAGATACACGTGAGCGGCTGCATGATGCAGCACTTAGAGTGGTACCGCGGAGCTGAGTGAGCCTTCGTCTCTAAAAAGAGATGGAGGCTTTTTATTTTGTCCGCTGGAAGAAAAAGCGGATTATTCCACAGGCATCCGCTGGATAGAAACGACTGGAAGAAATTTGTCAGGAGGAATGGATTATGGTATTGACAGGGGCACAGGTTATTATGGAATGCCTGCTGGAGCAGGGCGTGGATACCGTATTCGGCTATCCGGGAGGCTCTGTACTCAATATTTATGACGCGCTGTATGAGTACCGGGACCGGATCAACCACATCCGCACCGCCCATGAGCAGGGCGCGGCCCATGCCGCGGATGGCTATGCGCGTTCCAGCGGCAAAACGGGCATTTGCATTGCCACTTCGGGCCCCGGCGCGACGAATCTCGTGACGGGCATTGCAACCGCATATATGGACTCCGTCCCAGTGGTGGCCATCACAGGCAACGTCAATTTGGACCTGTTGGGTTTGGATAGTTTCCAGGAGGTTGACATCACCGGCATCACGATGCCGATCACCAAACACAATTTCCTGGTAAAGGACGTCCGCAAACTGGCGGATACCATCCGGGCGGCGTTCCGCATCGCCAACAGCGGCCGGAAGGGACCCGTCCTGGTGGACATTCCGAAGGATCTCACCGCGCAGAAGGTGGAGTTCCTTCCGCCAGCGCCGCCGGAGCAGGAGAAGCACCACCTGTTCCCGTTCGAGCAGCGCTTTGAGCAGGCGTTGCAAATGCTGGAAAAGGCGGAGCGGCCGTTTGTCTATGCGGGCGGCGGCGTGATCGCCTCGGGTGCATCCGAGGCGTTGAAGACCTTTGCAGAGCGGTTGGATGCGCCGGTCGCCTGTTCGCTGATGTGCCAGGGCGGTTTTGACCAGACGGACAGCCGCTATATGGGCATGCTGGGCATGCACGGGACCAACACCGCAGCGCTTGCTATCAAAAATTGCGACCTCTTCGTGGCAGTGGGCACGCGCTTTTCGGACCGCGTATTGTGCAACGCAAAATCGTTTGCACAGCACTGCCCGATCATCCAGATCGACATTGATTCCGCCGAGTTTAATAAAAACATCGACGTGGACCTCAAACTCAAGGGCGACGCCCGCGAGATTTTGGAGGAGCTGAACCGCCGCCTGCCGCAGCATACGCATGCGGATTGGATGGCCAATATCGCTGCATGGAAGGCGGATTACCCGCTCAGCCAAACGGCTTCCGACCCCAACGGCGTAACGCCGCAGGAAGTTTTGGAAACCTTGAGCGACCTGACCAACGACGATGCCATCATCTGCACAGACGTGGGCCAGCATCAGATGTGGGCGGCGCAGTTCTACCGCTTCCGCCATCCGCGCCAGTTCATTAGTTCGGGCGGATTGGGCACAATGGGCTTCGGCCTGGGCGCGGCGCTCGGCGCACAGGTGGCCAACCCGGACGCGCGCGTGATCAACATCGCCGGGGACGGCAGTTTCCACATGAATTGCAATGAGCTTGCCACAGCAGTCGCCTACAACATCCCCGTGATGGAGTTGGTATTCAACAACTCCGTGCTGGGAATGGTGCGCCAGTGGCAGAAGCTTTTCTACGACAACCGTTTTTCGCAGACGGATCTGGATAAAAATACGGACTTTGTCAAGTTGGCAGAGGCGTTTGGCGCGAAGGCGTTTGTCATCCAGACGAAGGCGGACATCCGGCCCGTGTTGGAGCAGGCGCTTGCGCTGCGCGAACCGGTTTTGATCGACTGCCGGATCGACAAGGACGTCAACGTTCTGCCGATGGTGCCCGCGGGCGCGTCGGTGGAAAGCCCGATTCTGGAAATGTGAGAGAGGGGGAGCAGCCATGACAACGACAGCAGAGAAAGAATATATCATCTCCATCCTGGCGAAGAACAATCCCGGCGTTCTGCTTCGAATTTCGGGACTGTTCAGCCGCCGCTGCTATAACATCCTGAGCATTGTGGCGGCGCAGACCGAGAATACGGAGTATTCCCGCATTTTGATCGTAGTGCAGGGCGACGACCGCATTGTGCGGCAGGTCGATAAGCAGGTCAGCAAGCTGGTGGACATCGAGCAGGTGGATGTGCTCGACCCGAAAAGCGCCGTTGTCCGCGAGCATTTGCTCATCAAGGTGGAACGCACCATGCAGAACAGCGAAAAGCTGGTCGAGATGGCCAACGTGTTCCATGCAAATATTCTGAGCGTCGAGGCCAACACCATGATTTTGGAGTTGACCGGCGATGCGACAACGATCAATTCGTTCATCGAACTCTATAATCCGTACCATGTGCTGAAGATCTTGCGCACTGGCGCAATGGCGATGCCAAAATGATCGAACAACCCCGCCTGTAGGCGTTCCCCCACCGGGTGCATACGCCTGCATCCGGAAAGCCAACCAACGATCGGGCCGGTGGCAAAACCGGGCCGCAATTTTGACGACTGATGGGGGTAAAAAGATGTTAACACTGGATAAGGTCTATCATGCCGCTTATGTGCTCAAACCGGTGATCCGCAAAACCGACCTGATCCCGGCGCGGCAGATCAACCCGGAGAGCGAGATCTATCTCAAGACCGAAAATTTGCAGGTGACCGGTTCCTTTAAGGTGCGCGGCGCCTATTATAAGATTTCACAGCTGTCCGACGAGGAAAAGGCACACGGCGTCATCGCCTGTTCCGCAGGAAACCATGCGCAGGGGGTTGCGCTGGCAGCGGCGCACAGCGGCATCCCGTCCCTGATTTGTATCCCGGACGGCGCGCCGATCTCCAAGGTGGAGGCAACAAAGAGCTACGGCGCCCAGGTGGAGCTGGTCAAGGGCGTGTATGACGACGCCTATAACCGCGCGGTGGAACTTCAGAAGGAGCGCAACCTGACCTTCATCCATCCCTTTAACGATCCCGATGTCATTGCCGGCCAGGGGACCATCGGATTGGAGCTGCTCAAGCAGCTGCCGGATATGGATGCCGTGATTGTACCGGTGGGCGGCGGCGGTTTGATCTCCGGCGTGGCGTTCGCCATCAAATCCCTGAACCCGAAATGCAAGGTCTATGGCGTTCAGGCGGCGGGCGCGGCCAGCATGAAGGCGTCGTTGGAACAGAACGGCCCGCATTCCCTGACGGGGGTTTCCACCTTTGCGGACGGCATCGCCGTGAAATGCCCCGGCGACCTGACGTATGAACTGTGCAGCAAATACGTCGACGATGTTGTGACCGTCAGCGACGACGAGACAGCGACGGCGATTCTGGCTTTGATTGAGCAGCAAAAACTGATTACCGAGGGCGCGGGCGCTGTAGCGGTTGCGGCGGCGATGTTCAACAAGGTGGATGTGAAGGGCAAAAAGGTCGCCTGTATCCTCTCCGGCGGCAATATCGACGTGACCATCCTTTCCAAGGTGATCAACCGTGGCCTGATGAAGGCAGGACGCTCCACCGAGCTGATTATTGAGATGATCGACAAGCCGGGCCAGCTCAAAGAGGTTTCCGCGCTGATTGCCGATCTCGGCGCGAACGTTGTCAGCGTACACCATGACCGCGGCGGGGAGGACACCGACATCAACGGCTGTTACCTGCGCATCGCTATGGAGACGCGCAACTGGGCGCATGTCGAGCAGATTGAAAAGGCGATCTCCGATGCGGGCTATCATATCGTCCACCGGCAGAACATCGGCTGAGTGAATTTATAAAGATGGTTTGTTTCTCCGTAGATGGAGAACTCTTATAAGGAATGCGATAAACAGAAAGAAGGTCTTTTTATGATGACAACGATTTCAACCCCCAATGCACCCGCAGCGATCGGTCCCTATTCCCAGGCCAAGGTGGTCAACGGAATGGTGTTTGCCTCCGGCCAGATTCCGATTGTGCCCGCAACCGGTGAGATCGCCGAGGGCGACATCACCGTGCAGGCGGAACAGGTGATGAAAAACGTCGGCGAAATTCTGAAGGCGGCTTCCTGCGGCTATGAGGACGTCGTCAAGACGACCTGTTTCCTGGCGGAGATGGCGGATTTCGGCGCATTCAATGCGGTGTATGAGAAATACTTCACCGGCAAGCCCGCGCGTTCCTGCGTGGCGGTCAAGACGCTCCCGAAGAACGTCCTGTGCGAAGTAGAGATCATCGCCGTGCAGAAAGCTTGATGCCATAAAATACGGGACATAAATTTTATCCTGCTAGAATGATTTGAGGGATAAGAATCATTCCAGCAGGATTTTTTATGCTTGTAAAATTCGAGAAGATTCTATAAAATGACAATATAGAATGATTTGCGACGATCTACATGGGGTAAAGTGATTTTTAGAAAGCATATATGTCCAATCACAAGGAAAGGGAAATCCGGATATGTGCATATAGCTGGCCGTTCCTTGTGTTTGGAATGCTGCTTATTAAGGATAGGAATATGATGACTATTTTTGGCAAACAATTTTCGCGCGCATGGCGTTCCTGCTGCATGGTGCTCCTTTGCCTGTTGGCGGTAGCCGGGGGTTGGCTTTGGTTTTCACGACCGGTCACGGCTTCCCAGCAGCTGCGCGGTTACTCCGTTTCCGGCGTCCAGGTGATCGACATGGTGACGCCATCCGGAGGGCCCACCCAGTTGCATGGAATTGCCACGGAGGACAGCGGGGAGATTCAGGAGCTCCTGGGCCTTCTGGACCAATATCCAACCAACCGCAAATGGGACTGGAGCTGGCTGCTTGGGAAAGGCTTTGGCGATTACAATGGGAAAGACCCATACAGTTCCGTATGGGTGGTTCTGTCCTTTCGGGACGCAGACGGCAAAGCCGGTTCCTTGCAATACATCGTTTCCGAAACGGGCCGTGTGCAGGTGTTTGAACCCAACCGCTTTGGCGACCTCCCTGCGGGAGTCGGACGGTTCGGGGCGGAGGGCGCAAAGCAATATTTTGCGGCCCTGCATCGGTTTTATGAGCAGAAAGTGGACAGCCCGCTATGGGTCCCCTCCACTCCAACGGAGGAAGAGAAACGCACAGGCGTCGATGCGTGACACGATATGTCCCAACGATCAACGGCCTCCCATTTCCGATATAGGGAATGGGAGGCCGTTCGTTTATTTTTTCCTCGCGGATACGATCAGCATCATCGGCCGGCGGAGCTCGTCCTTCATGCCGGCGATCGAAAGCATGTGGGCGGGCGGCTGCGGTTCTACGACGTGCAGAAGCTCAAAACCGTTTTCCAGCAGCCCGTTGAGATAGGTGGTCAGCGTCTTATGGTATTTGGTGACGGGTTCTCCAAGAAAGATTGCCTGCCGTTCCCCCTCGTAGAAATAATTGTCCACGGGGAAGTGCAAAATCTTGCCGCCGGCATCATAGTACCAATCCTGGGAACCATATGCAGTGAAAATGGGGTGTTCCACGGAAAAGACAAAGGAGCCGCCCTTTGTGAGACAGGCGTGCACCTTTTGTGCGACGGCTTCAAAGGATGCAACGTAGTGAAGCGCCAGGGAGCTCAAGACGATTTCAAAGCTTCCCGCAGGGAATTGGACGTCTTCGATGGAATTGTGCAGATAGGTGACCTCCGGATAGTGGGTCTTTTCCCGCGCGACCGCCAGCATTTTTTCGGAGAGGTCGACGCCGGTCACCGATGCGGCGCCGTGCTCCATCGCATAGATGCAGTGCCAGCCGTAGCCGCAGCCGAGGTCCAGGACACGTTTTCCAGTGAAATCTGGCAAGAGACTTTGCAGGGTTTCCCATTCCCCCGCGCCTTCCAATCCTTGCTGGGAACGGCTCATCTGGCTGTATTTTTCGAAAAAGATCGGGTCGTCGTATTTGTTCTGTTTCATAGGTTTCTCCTGTTAAAAGAAATGGAAAAGTGGTAAACTTTATTGTATCATGTTTCCGATGTAAAGTCATCTAAGGGAAAGAGCAGATATAGAAAAGCAATTTAAGACAAATCTGCGAGGAGGGAGTATATGCGGCGTGTGATTTTATATATTGCGGCCAGTTTGGACGGTTATATTGCCGGTGAAAACGGCGGGATCGATTGGCTGGACAGTGAGGCGGTTCCGGATGGCACGGAGAGTGGATACGAGACCTTTCTTCGGGAGATCGACACCATCGTGATGGGGTATCATACCTACCGGCAGGTGACGGAGGAACTCTCTCCGGGGAAATGGGTGTATTCCGGAAAAAGGACCTATGTATTGACGCATCGGGGCATCGCCAACCTTCCGGAGATTCAATTCGTCTGCCAACCGGCGGAGCGGCTGATCGAAACGCTCCAGCAAGAGGATGGGAAAGGGATTTGGATCTGTGGGGGAGCCAAGATCATCCATCCGCTTCTGCAACAGAATTTGATCGACGAATTTCGTATCACAATCATCCCGATCCTTTTGGGCCGGGGAATCCCCCTCTTTGGAGCGCTGGATTGCCGGATTCCTTTGCAGTTGATCTCTACCCAAAAGAACGGCAACTTGTTGGAGCTGACCTATCGCCGGCGCGCCCAGGAGAAAGAGGGAAAATGATATGAAACAGATTGTATTGATTGCGGGGAGCTCCCACACCGGGAAGACGGCTTTGGCGCAGGAGTTATTGGAGCGGTACGGTTATCCGTATCTCTCCATCGATCATTTGAAAATGGGGTTGATCCGAAGCGGCCACTGTCCCCTCACTCCGGAGAGCAACGACGCGGATCTGACCGCCTATCTGTGGCCAATTGTCCGGGAGATCATCAAAACAGCCATTGAAAATCACCAGAGATTGGTTGTGGAAGGCTGTTATATCCCCTTCGATTACCGCTCCTCTTTTGAAAGCCGGTACTTGGAGCAGATTCAATTTGTCTGCCTGTGTTTCAGCCAAGCGTATCTTGCGGAACATTTCGACGTGATTCAGCGCTACGCCAATGTGATCGAACAGCGCTTGGATGACAGCGGTTGTACTAAAGAGCAGTTGCAGCGGGAAAATGAGGAGAATCTCCGGTTGTGTCAACAATATAGCTGCCCATACATCTTATTGGAATACCCGTATCACATCGATCTGGATTCCTTATAAAAAAGGATCTCCGACTGGTGGTTTCAGCAGGAGATCCTTTCCATTGCGAACTTGGATGGGATAAATGAACAATCAAGCATTCCAATAAAAACTTAGAACAATCAGGCAACTGAGTGCAAGAAAAACCACGATTGGTGCGATGCGATAAACGTATTTTTTCGGCGTGGATGCTGTCTTGCTTTTCCTATAGCAGGCGCGGGCCAAAGGCAGGCAAGCCACCAAGCACATAAGGACCCACCAGGAGGCCAAAAGCCCAGTGGATGCACCTGCAATCTGCAAAAGCCTTTCCCCGATATAAAGGACGGCTATGCTGGCGAAGGCGTAGATATCTTTTTGAAAGGATTGTTTATCCATTTCCAAAATCCCATTCGTATAAATTCAAAGAAGCACCTAAAATTTTAACTTCGACTAATAAAATTATATCTTGGAATTGCCTGTAAAGCAAGTGTGATTTGAAATTTTATACAGTTATAATGGAAAAAGCAAAAATGCTCCTCGCCACATCGCTGGCGAGGAGCATTTTTGCTACAGTATCAAAGAAAACTCGGAATCGATTTAAAGAAATTTTTTATCTTGAGGAAATCTTACCTATATGATAAAATATTTTTAAAGCAAATAGGTAATAATCATATTTATCCTATAAACATGAAGGACTCATAGGTAAATGTTACTGAAAAGAGGAAGAAAATCGTGGGGTTGCTATTGTTGATATTCGTGGTAATTGGCATTTTTCTTTTGATATCGAAGATTCTCTATGAAAAATCGGATTATTACAAGCAAACCCATAACAGTTTCCTTGCTGTACAATTTGATAAAGGTATAAAGGGAGAATTTTTGATATGGAAATATCTTCAGAAATTGTCTGGATACAAAAAATATTTGTTTAACTGTTATCTTCCCAAAGATAACGGGGAAACTACAGAACTTGATGTCATTCTCCTTCATGAATCAGGGATTTATGTGTTTGAATCGAAAAATTTTAGCGGATGGATTTTTGGAACAGAAACACAGCAATATTGGACACAGACTTTACCGAGAGGACGGGGCAAGTCACAGAAAGAGCGTTTTTTTAATCCAATTATTCAGAATAAAGTTCATTTAAAATGGTTAAGTAAATATTTGAACAAAGAGTGCAATCAGTTTTACTCCTATATCGTTTTTAGCAATCGATGTACGCTGAAAGATATTACACTAACGAGTGGACAACACCATGTAATCAATAGATATAATGTTTTGCAATCGGTAAGAGAAAATATCCAAGAAGCCGGACAGAAATTGACATCTGAAGAAATTGATCAAATTTATACGAATCTTCAACCTCTTACACAAATAAGTGAAGCTCAAAAATTGGCCCACATTGAAAATGTTCAAAAGAAGAAGGAATCAAAAAATACTTGCAATCGGGAGCCGCAGGGCGAAGAAATCTTTTGCCCACGTTGTGGAGGAAAACTTGTTTTGAGGACTGCAACTAAGGGAGCGAATGCAGGTGGAAAATTCTGGGGGTGTTCAAACTACCCAAAATGTAAATACATAAAAAATATTGAATCTCTTTAAAAGATTCCCAAAAGGAGTATCATTTGAAATTTACGAAATGATACTCCTTTTTGCATTCAAAAAAACAAAACTGTGATAAGTAGAGACTTCTATATCTAAAAACCCTCCCCAACGAAAGGGGAGGGGCATCACGTTACTTGTCTTTTTGATCAATTGGTTATGCTCTTACCGCTATTGTGCGAAAAATCCCGCTTTGTTTTACTGCTTTTTGGCCTTGCGTCCGTTCCGCCTTTTCTCCAAAGCTTCGCGCAAACGCGCCAAGGACTCGTTGGCGCGGAGGGATTTCATGGTGGGGAACGCCTTCATCAGACGGCGGTGCAGAAGCTTGCTGTTCCGTTCTAAAGCGGCTTGTTTCTGGCGCAGCTTTTCCAGATATTCCGCATAGGGCTTTCCATCCGCCTCCAAGCGGCTCTCAATGGCCTGTTCCACGCTGCGTTTCTTTTCTTCGAGAACGGCGTGGCTCTTTTCCCGGATCTCGTCGAGCACCTTCTGAAGTTCTGCCACTTTTTTGTTGAGATCCAAAATGGTGCGTATCGTCACAACGGTGTCCCCAACAAAATAGACCGCCAGGCCCGCTGCGAGGAACGGCGCCAGAAAGGAGGGGATCATCTGGATCAGGCGCATGACGAATGGATGCACCAGCCGCATCACGACCACACCCATCACGCCGAAGATCAGTGCGTTGCCCAGACAGACGCGGCCCTGTATGTTAAAACGGCGGTGGGAATAATCCCACCATTTGGCATGGAAAAGTTTTTCCATTGCAAAGCCGGTGAGGTATTCCAAAAGGCTGGTGAGAAGCAGAGAAGCGAAGAAAAGGATCACCAGGTTGTGGGAGAAAGGCGACAGAAGTTTGACAATCAACAGCGCACCCACCCCATAGATCGGGCAGAAAGGCCCGTTTAGGAAACCGCGGTTGATCAATTTTTTTGCTAAGATCGAGCAATACGTGCTTTCACAAACCCACCCCAGCAGACTATAGATGGTGAATAATAGAATCCATTCCGCCCAATATGGCACAAAATTCCCCCTTCATTTTTTATGCTTTCTATCATACGCTTATCCGTCGAATTTTGTCAACATACGGCTTTTAGGAAGGTCAGAAGATAATACAGTAGGGCCGCGCTCACGGCAGGGGTGAGAATCCAACCAATGATATCCACATCCACGCGCGCAACTTTTAACAGCCGGCTGATGCTTAGGGACGCATTAAAAATCTCGCTCAAAAATAAGATAAAAATATACGCCTTCACACCAAAGACCGGCAGCAGTACCGCAATCAGAACGACCCGCATAATGGAGTCCATAAAGTTGTAGCGGAACGAATAGGCCTGCTGGTCCAGGCCCTTGAGCATCCCATCCACGATGCTGTCCACATACATCAGGGGGATGATCGGCGCCATGATGCGAAGGAAAGCGCCCGCCTGCCGGTTCCCATAAAAGAGATTCCCGAGGTCCTCCGCATAGACGATCAGAAGCGAGGTGATGAGAAAGGAGAAAAGCAGGGTGAGGCGGAATGCCCGCGAAGCGGAGCGTTCGATGGTTTGGCGTTTGCCGCGCGCATTGGCCTCTGCCAGCTCGGGGATCAGCATGGAGGACAGCGAGGTCAAGAACGAAGAGGGGAACAGGAGGATGGGCATGACCATGCCCTGGATAATGCCGTACTGCGAGAGCGCTGCATCCGTCCCCGCACCGTGGCGCTTTAACCCGCGGGGGACCAGCAGGTTTTCCGTACTGCTGAGGAAACTGCGCACAAAGGAGCCGCTGAGGACAGGGACAGCGATGTGGCAGATCTGCCGGTAACTTCCGGATTCGTTAAAGCATTTGGGCGGCTGTTTGCGCGTCATGATGCGATACGCCAGGAAGACCACCGCGCAGGAAGCCACTTCCCCCGCTGTGGAACCGAGCATGAGCGCGCTGAAAGGGGTAAAGATCCAAAAGAAGACGATCGTTGTGCCAATGGTGGTAAACTGTTCCATCAGTTCCGCGATAGCAGGAACGACGCTGTTTCGGATGGCGAAGAAATATCCCTTCAAACAGGCGCAAACCGCCATAAATGGCAGGCCCGGCGCGAGCAGGCGCAGAGGAAGTCCGCTGGAAAGATCCAAAAAGCGCTGCGCGAGGAAGTCCGACCCAATCCACAGGACACCGGCGGCGGCAAAGCTGACGCCCAGAGAAAATAGCAGGCAGCGCCGGATACAGACCGGGGAACCGCGCCCTTCTGCCACCATACGTGTGACGGAAAGGCTGGCACCGCTGGTGCAGGTGGCGATCGCCAGGGCAAAGATGGAAAAGGTGAGCTGATAGACGCCCATGCCCTGCGTTCCGATTTTTCCGAGTATGTAAGCGCGGAACCAGATGTTGGAGAAGCGCAGCAGCAGAGAGCCGCCCGTTAAAATTGCGGTATTGGCCAAAAATTTGGCCTGCTTTTTCACGCGCACACCTCCCGCCCACAGATTCCGATCTTGTACATACCATGTATATTGGTATATAATAAAATTTATCATCAAATTTTTGGAGGACGTTATATGGACTGGACGGAAGTGACGGTGTCGGTCGATGCCAAGGATGTGGACCGTGCGGGGGATATCGCACAGATGGTTGTGCCATATGGCATCTATGTGGAGGATTATTCCCATTTGGAAGAGGAAGCCTGGGAGATCGCGCATATTGATTTAATCGACGAGGAATTGCTAAAGAAGGACCGGACAAAAGCGCTGGTGCATGTATATATCAGTCCGGAAGAAAATCCGGCGGAGGCGATCGCTTTTCTGAGCGAGCGGTACAACGCCGAAGGGATTCCACACACCATCTCCACAGCAGCCTGCGTGGAGGAGGATTGGATCAACAATTGGAAGAAATATTTTAAGCCCATCCCCGTGGGGGAGAAACTCCTGATCCGCCCCAATTGGGAAAACGAATACGACGCACAGGGACGCACGGTGCTTCATTTGGAGCCGGGCCTGGCCTTTGGAACCGGGACGCATGAGACAACGCGCCTATGTATGGAATTGCTGGAACAATACGTAAAGCCGGGGGCGTCGGTGCTGGACGTTGGCTGCGGCAGCGGGATTCTGTCGGTGGCGGCATTGCTCTTGGGCGCGGAACGGGCCGTTGGGGTGGATATCGACGAGCTGGCCGTGAAAACAGCGGTGCAAAATGCAGAGCTCAACCACGTAGAAGACCGCTTTACCGCCCTGTGCGGGAATTTGACCGACCGCGTCGAGGGAACCTATGATATCGTTGTGGCCAATATCGTGGCGGATATTGTCATCACCTTGACAAAGGATGTGCAGCAATTTTTAGCGCCCGATGCAGTGTACCTGATGAGCGGGATCATCGATACACGCGAACAGGACGTCCTGCAGGCGCTGAAAGGCCGCTTCGAAGTGATCGCACGGCGCGAGGAGAAGGGCTGGGTTGCTTTGGCGGCGAAGACGCTTGCATAAGTAGATGGAAGGCATCCTTCGGTTCCATACCAAAAGAAACATATATCGATTTGATGGAAGCGTTTTGTATCTTACGTAAAAATTATTTTTTGAGACAGCGCAAAAGAAAACGCCCTCCTTGCGACCAGGCGGTTGTCCTATTTCGCAAGGAGGGCTTTGCTTTGGAAACGTTTATTCTTGCTCCCGATAGTTCCCCAAAAAGGAGAACCGAGGCAGCTCGTCGCTCAGGGCGGCGATCAAATTTAAGGTATGCGGTTCCTGCGCGTTGCCGGTAAAGTCGAGATAGAAATCGTACTCGAAGGTCTTGCCCGGGATTGGGCGGCTCTCGATTTTGGTGAGGTTCAAGCCGGCGGTGGCGAAGCGCGCCAAAACGCTGTGCAGGGTACCGGTCCGGTGGGGAAGGGAAAAGCACAGGCTGATCTTATTGGCCCCCTCTGGGATAAACATATGCCGGTTGATGGCGATGAACCGGGTGCAGTTGTTTGCGCTGTTCTGGATATCCTTCGCCAGGATGTGCAGGCCGTACTCCTGCGCGGCGGATTCCGAGCAGATCGCCGCAGTACCGGGGGTGCGCTCCTTGGCCACTTTCTGTGCAGCAGCAGCGGTGGCGGAACAGGGGACGGTCTGGAAGCGGTATTGTGCGATGAAATTGGAACACTGCGCCAGCGGCTGCGGGTGGGAATACGCCAGATGGATCTCGGAAATCGGGCATTCCTGCGCGGCGGCCAGGCAGTTATGGATGTGGAGCGTTTCCGCTGCCACAATGTAGAAACGGTAACGCAGGATCAGGTCGTACACCTCGCTGACGGAACCGGCGGAGGAATTTTCCACCGGCAGCACACCGAGGTCCGCCCGGCCGTCGGCGACAGCGGCAAAAATCGCAGCAAAGTTATCAAAAAAGAGCGGCTCGGCACCGGGATAGAGGTGTTTGACGGCTTCATGGGAAAAAGAACCGCTGACCCCCAGACAGGCGATGCGCTCCGCGCGCGCAGGCGCATGTTCGGCGTTCTGAACAAGCTCCCGGAGTTCGGCGCCGCTTCCCAGCAGGTTGTGTTGCAGGGCACGGCTCATATCCATTAGATTGGAATAGAGGATGCGCGCTTCGCCCGCGTATTCGCCCGCGTGCTGGGCCATATTGTCCAAGATTTCCTGTTCGCGGTTTGAATTGAGGACGGGCAGATGCTGCTCCCGTTTGATCTCCGCCACCTGCTTTGCGCAATCCATGCGCTTCAAAAAGAGCGGCAGCAATTGCTGGTCGATGGCGTCGATTTCCTTGCGGACTTCCTCCAGAGTCATGCGCGCCAACCCCCTTCCGATTTCCCACCCGTGAGAATCCCATCGAAATTCATCAGGGCGATGGCTGCTGCGGATTCCACGACAGGCACCGCGCGGGGCACAATGCAGGGATCGTGGCGGCCATGCACGGAGAGGATTTGGTTCTCTCCCGTTTGCAGGTTCACGCTCTGCTGATTTTGGCTGATGGAGGCGGTCGGCTTGACCCCCACGCGGAACACCATGGGCATACCGGTGGTGATGCCGCCCAGGATGCCGCCGGCGTGGTTGGTGGATGTTTTGACCTTGCCATCGGCATCAAAATAGAACGGGTCGTTGTTCTGGCTGCCGCGCAGCGCGCAGGAACCAAACCCATCCCCGAATTCCACGCCTTTGACAGCGGGGATGCCAAATAGGATGGAGGACAGCACCGGTTCGATTCCACCGAACAGTGGACCGCCAATCCCGGCGGGTAGTCCAGTGACCGCGCATTCCACAATGCCGCCCACACTGTCCTGCGACATGCGCGCATCTTCAATCAGGGCGGCCATCGCTTCCTTTTTGCCCGCGTCGATCACCGGGAAATAGGTGGTGGAAAGCGTCTCCAAGAGCTCCGCGGGGATGTCCACCGGATCAAAGAGAGTATCCTGAATCTGCGCCACGGACGCCACATGCCCGCCGATGCGGATGCCGCGCCGCTCCAAAATCTGGCGGCAGATCGCGCCGGCAAACACCAGGGGGGCAGTTAAGCGTCCGGAAAAATGACCGCCGCCGCGGATGTCGTTGAAACCGTGATAATGCAGATAGGCGGGATAATCGGAATGCCCCGGGCGCGGCACATCCAGCAGATTGCCGTAGTCCTGGGACCGGGTGTTGGTGTTTTCAATTACGGCGCAGAGCGGAGCGCCGGTTGTGGTGTGGTTGAGAAGACCGCTCATCACCTTTGGAAAATCGCTCTCCTTGCGCGGGGTCGCGGACTTGTCCTGCCCCGGCGCGCGGCGTTTCATTTGCGCGAGGACCGCATCCATATCGACCGGTTCCCCGGCAGGCAGGCCGTCGATCACAACGCCGATGGCAATGCCATGGCTTTCCCCAAAGATGGAAATGCGGACCATTTCACCCCATGTTGATGACATCTGCTTTACCTCCCAATCGGTTGTAATCTTCAAAAAAGGCGGGGTAGCTCTTGCGGATGCTCTCCGCGTCGGAAATGGTGACCGGGCCGTCCGCCCGGAGCGCGGCGATCGAGAGCGCCATCACCACCCGGTGGTCGTTGTACCCGTCCACCTCGCCGCCGTGCAGCGATTCCACGCCGTCGATCAATAGGCCGTCCGGCGTTTCCTGTACCTGTGCGCCCAACCGGTTCAGGCCGTCGGCCATGGCTGCAAGCCGGTCGCTTTCCTTGATGCGCAGACGGGCGGCATTGTAGATGCGGGTTCGCCCCTTGGCAAGCGCGGCTGTGGCGGCCAAAATGGGGACCAGGTCGGGAATTTGTGCGGCGTCGATTTCCATTCCGTATAAATTGTTCGACTTAATACAAAGCGTTTCGTCTTTCCAGGCGCATTCCGCGCCAAATGCGGCAAAAAGCGACTCCGCGGCACGGTCACCCTGCGTGGATTCACGCTTGAGGCCGCCAATGGAAAGCGTCCCTCCCAGGGCGCCCGCCGCGAGAAAGAACGCCGCCTGGGACCAATCGCCCTCCACGGAAAAGGGGCGCGCCCGGTAGCGCTGCCCGCCCGGAATACGCCAGCCGTTGTCCAATTGATCGACGGTCACGCCGAAGGCCCGCATCGCCTCCAGGGTCATGTCCACATAAGCAGCGCTTTCCAGCGGGGAGGAGAGGCGGATCGTGCTTTCCCCCGCCAGGAGCGGGCACGCCAGCAGAAGTCCGGTGATGAATTGGGAACTAATATTTCCAGGAAGTATAAATTCTCCCTGTTTTAACGTTCCGTTGATCGATAGCGGAAGGCCGCCCTCTGTATGGCAGGATACCCCGTGCGCGGGGAGCACGTCGAGATATACGCCGATGGGACGCTCTGGCAGGCGGCCGTGCCCAGTGAAGGTTGCCTCCATGCCGAGGGCGGCACAGACGGGGATCAAAAAGCGCAGGGTTGACCCGCTTTCCCCGCAGTCGATTTCCGCTGGGCTCTGCGGGGTGCTGCCTCCGGTGACCCGCCAGGTCCGCTGTTCCTCCAAAATGTTGGCGCCGAGTGCCTGTGCCGCCTGCGCGGTCACGTGGATGTCGTTGGAAACAGCGATCGGGGAGAGGATGCTCTCCCCTTGCGCGAGTGCGGCGCAGAGAATGGCGCGATGCGCCGCGCTTTTGGAGCAGGGCACGGAAACCGTCCCTTGCAGGGTGGAGGGGTGGACAATCACTTTACTCATTGCAGCCCTCCGCAAGCGCAGCCAGGTCGCTGCGCGCCACCTTATGGACAAAACTTTCGCCGATGTTCTTCAGAAGCACCAGGTTGATGGAGGAACCCGTGCTCTTTTTGTCCGAAGCGGTCGCCTCAACAATCTGAGAAAGCGGGAGATCGCTGTGTACCGGAAGGTGGTATTTTTCCAGGGCGGCCGCAATTTTATCCGCGGTGCCCGGCGCGGTGAATCCCGCTTTTTCCCCCAGCCGCGCCATCATGACCATGCCGATGCCGACCGCCGCGCCATGGGAGAGCCCTTGGTACTGATGCAGCTTTTCTAAGGCGTGGCCGAAGGTGTGGCCGAAGTTTAGCAGCGCGCGCTCGCCGGTGTCGAATTCGTCGCGCTCCACCACGTCGCGCTTGATGTCCACACAGCGGTAGATGACGTCCTCCATGATGGAGGTGATGTCCTCTGTTTCTATTAGTAGGTCGAAGAGCGCGCGGCTTTTGATGCAGCCATATTTGATGACCTCCCCCATGCCGTCCGCGAAAAAGTGCGGCGATAGGGTGTTGAGCGTGTCCGGGTCGATCAGCACAAAGGAGGGCTGCCAGAAGGCGCCCACCAGGTTTTTTCCCTGCGGCAGGTCAACGCCGGTTTTGCCGCCCACAGAGGAATCCACCTGGGAGAGCAGGGTGGTTGGCACCTGCACAAAGGGGATGCCACGCAAATAGCTTGCCGCGGCAAAGCCCGCCATATCCCCGGTGACGCCGCCGCCCAGCGCAACGGCAAAGTCGCTGCGGGTGATATGGGCCTGGGCCATATGGCCATAGATGCCTTCGATGGTGGAAAGGCGCTTCGAGGGTTCTCCCGCCGGAAACGCACAGCTGGTCACGTCAAAGCCTGCATTGCGCAGGGAGGTGGAGATGCGCTCCAGATAGAGCGGCGCAACATGGGTGTCCGTGATAACGACCGCTTTTTTGCCAGGGGCAAACAGGGAGGCGCAATAGGCGCCGAGCTGATCCAATGCGCCGCGTTCGATTCGAATCGTATAGCGCTTGGAGGTATTGACCGTCAGTTCCATTTATTCGCCAAGCCTTTCTTTAATGAGTCTGCCCTGGCGGAGCAAGCCGCGCAGAGCGTCCGCGTCGCGCTGCTTGACAGCCTCGCTGATGCGGGTGATATTGTCGATCAGGATGTCCAATTCCCCGGTCAGCGCGTCGGCATTGTCGAGGAACAGTTCTGTCCAGAGTACTTCGTTGATGCGTGCCACGCGCGATACATCGCGGTAGCTCCCGGCGGAAAACCCATTGTGCTGGGGGCAGCAGGGGCTCATTACATAAGCGCAGGCCAACACATGGGGGAGCTGCGAAGTGTATGCGATCATGGTGTCGTGATGCTCCGGTGTGGTCACGACCGTCCCGCCGAAGCCCAATTCGATGGCGAGCGCTTTTAGGGTGTCCACCGCGCGCTGCGGCGCGCCGCAGGGAACCAGGATATAGCTTGCGCCATCGAAAAGGTCTGCGTCGCTGGCGGCAAAGCCGTTCTGCTCCTTGCCCGCCATGGGGTGGCCGCCGACAAATGTGAAGCCGAACTGTTCCGCCAATTGCGGCAGATGGGCGCAGATTTCCCGCTTAATCCCGCAGGTGTCCGTCACGATACAGTGGGGCGAGATTTGGCTGCCGTGCGCCTGGATAAAGTCGATGTCCGCCTGCGGATACAGGCAGAGGTAGAGGATGTCCGCCTCCCGCAGCTCCTTTTCCCCGGCGACGCCGTCGATTGCCCCGCTTTTCAAGGCTGCATCCAAGACGGCCGGGTCGCGGTCCATCCCGCTGACGCTGCATTCGCTGTACTTTTGAAAGGCTTTGGCCAGGGAGCCGCCGATCAGGCCAAGCCCAATGATCACCACGTTCTTTTTCATGAATCCATACGCCTCTTTCCGCAAAAACGCCGTTTGCCCGCCCTGGAGAAGCTCCAAGAGCAGCTTGCAAACGGCGCTTTTGCCGCTGTAGTACGATGTTGTACAGCGTTAGTATAACAAAAATTTGATGCCCCGTCCAGATTGACAAGGAGAGGATACGAACGCTGTCCCGCGAGGCCGCCGGCCTGCCTTCCGGGAAAATCCTCTTTGGCAGGCCGGCCTTCGCTTGGAATTATGCGTTCAATTTGGAGAGGGCATCCTTTGTGCGGAGCACATGATGGGCCACACGGTCGAATTGGTCCGGGGTGAGGGACTGCGCGCCGTCGGACAGGGCTTTTGCGGGGTTGTTGTGTACCTCGATGATGAGGCCGTCTGCACCGGCCGCCACAGCCGCCATAGCCAACGGCTCGACCAGCCATGCGATGCCGGAGGCGTGGCTGGGATCTACCACGACGGGCAGATGGGACAGCTTTTTGAGGATCGGAACCGCAGAGATGTCCAGCGTATTGCGGGTGTAGGTTTCATAGGTGCGGATGCCGCGCTCGCAGAGAATGACCTGGTCGTTGCCGCCAGCCATGATATACTCCGCACTCATCAGGAGTTCTTCGATCGTGTTGGACAGGCCGCGTTTGAGCAGGATGGGCTTATTGATCTTGCCCAGCGCCTTGAGCAGCTCAAAGTTCTGCATGTTGCGCGCGCCGACCTGGATGATGTCCACGCCCTCTTCCTCGAAGAGTGGGATATGCCCGATGCTCATGATCTCCGTCACAATCGGGAGCCCTGTCTTTGCCTTGGCTTTTTTCAGGAGCTCCAGGCCCTCGGCCTGCAAGCCCTGGAAGGAATAGGGCGAGGTTCTGGGCTTGAACGCGCCGCCGCGCAGGAAGGTTGCGCCGGAGGCCTTTACGCGCTCGGCCACTTCGCAGATCTGGGCCTCTGTCTCAACGGAGCACGGGCCGGCGATCAGGGCGAGGTTGCCGTCGCCGATCTTCTGGCCGGTGGGCAGGGTGATGACGGTGTTGTCCGGGTGGAACTTCCGGTTTGCCTTCTTGTAGGGTTCCTGCACGCGCTTGACGCTCTCTACAAAGTCCTGTGCGGCGATATAGTCGATATCGATGGAAGTGGTGTCGCCAAGCAGGCCGAGCACCGTGCTCTGCGTGCCGACCCAGGTGTTGACCTTGACGTTGTATTCCTGTGTGAGGCTGTCCGTAAATTTCTTGACCTGCTCCTCAGGACAATTTGGCTTCAAAACAATAATCATGCTGATACCCTCCAATTTTTTCATGTAAGATTTGTGGAAAATAAAATAGGCGGAGCTGCGCGATGCAGCTCCGCCTATGAGAAAAACAGCCAGGTTATTTTACAATACAGGGGTGTTGGCTATTCCTACTCCGGGAGTTGTCACCGCAAAGATTGCATGCGTAAAAATCCCACGCCCAAAAGAAGCGGGGATAGCCAAAACCTGTAAATCGTGCGGTTTTTGCAATCTTAAGCATGATGGAACTCCTTCGTCGGAAAAATCTTGTAAGTATCATAATACGTCGGAAAGCGTTTGTCAAGAAAGAATTCTTTCCAATTTGCAGGAATTTTTTTGTTTGTTGCAGGAAACAAACTTTCTCCGTGCGGATTTTTGCGTGCAAAAGGGCTTATCCGAGCCGTTTGACTTGCTCCAATACCCGCCCGGCCACGCGGTCCGCGCCGCCGGAGCCGTCGACAATCACGTCCGCCGCCGCACAATAGGCGGGAAGGCGCTTGCGGTATAGATCCGCCACGACCTTTTTGCGGTTCGGCTTTTGCAGCAGGGGGCGTGCCGTGTCGTTTTTCAAACGCTCCTGAATGAAGCCGATGGGGGTGTCCAGCAGGACCGTTACGCCGCTTTTGCGGAAGATTTTGACGTTTTGTGCGCGCAGGAGCGTGCCGCCGCCCGCGGCGATCACCAACCCCCTGCGGCCGGCCAGCTCCCGCGCTGCATCGGTTTCCATGCGCCGGAAGGTTTCTTCCCCATCCTGCGCGAAAATGTCCGTGATGGTCCGGCCTTCGCGCTGCTCGATGTAGTCGTCCATATCGATGAATTCCATGTGCGCTTTTTGTGCTAGGCGGCGGCCCACAGTGGTTTTTCCGCTGCCCATAAACCCGCATAGGATGATGTTCTTGGGTTTCTGTTTCATGCGAAGATCCGCTCCATTTCCTCAACTGCCTCGCGGCACAGCGCATCGATGTCCGATTCCCGGAAGGTAGCGCCATACCAGATTTCGTGCGCAGCGGCCGCCTGCCCCACCAGCATGCGCATGCCGCCGACCGTCTTCGCGCCATTTTCTTTGGCCAGGCGCAGCAGCATGGTTTGGTCGGGGTTGTACACCGCGTCGAATACCGCGGCACAGTGCGCCAAAACCCCGGCGGAGACCGGCGAGGCGTCGGTGTGGGGATACATGCCGACCGGCGTGCCGTTGACAAGGAGGTCAAAACCACCGGAAAGCGCGTCCAGCCTTGCGACGGAGAGACGGCCTTTGCGCCCCTGGTTTTGCAGGACTTGCTCCAACTCGTTGCAGAGCGCCTGCGCTGCGGGCAGGCTGTGTTCCCGTGCGGCAATGGTGATATCCGGTTCCTGCGCGGCGTCCAAGGCTTCAAAGGCCATCACACGCGAGGCGCCGCCCGCCCCTAGGATCGCGATGCGGCCGGTAAGCGGTACCCCGGCGCTCTCCAACGCCCTTGTGAAGCCCGCGCCGTCGGTGGTATAGCCGGTCAGCCGGCCGTTTTCATTCTTGACTGTATTGACGGAGTGAAAAAAGGCCGCTTTTGCATCCAAATTGTCCAAATGAGGAATGATCGCCTGTTTATGGGGAATGGTGATGTTAAACCCGGAAAACTCCCGAAGGCGGGGCATGGAAGATTCGAGTTCCTCCGGGGAGATATCGAGTGCGTGGTAGGATACTGCCCCGCATCCATTGCTTAGAGCGAACAATTTATTGTGAATAAAGGGGGACATGGTGTGCGCAATCGGATGGCCGATCACGGCAAAGTTGTGAGCGGCACAGATGGCTTCTGTACAATTGATTTTCTCATTCATGGCAAACTCCTTAGAAATCCCGGCTTTTCGGGGAAATGGAAAATCCTTAAAAAACTTTAAGAATCATATTGACAAAGCGGAGGATTGCTAATAATATGTTGTTAAGCAATACGGGCCGCCAGTGCTTTTAAGGCGTCCGGGGCAATTGTATCACATCTGGCGCTGCTTTGTCCATATTTTCGCCGGCGGCGTAACAGCGGCGCTTTTTGTATGTTGATTCACACAAATTCAGAAGGAGGAAAAGACATGGTTCTGGAAAAGGTAAAGGCGATTCTGAGCGAGCAGTTCGATGTGGAGGAGGATTCGATTACCGCCGACACGAGCATCGCGGACGATTTGGGCGCTGATTCCTTGGACGTTGTCGATTTGCTGATGTCTATTGAAGACGAGTTTGAAATCGAGATTCCCGACGAGGAAATTGACAACATTAAGACGGTAGGGGAACTCGTCAAGTACATCGAAGACCACGTTAACCCGTAACCCGCTCCTGACTCAAAATCCGCCGTGCACCGCACGGCGGATTTTTTACTTGAAAAGCATGGAGCCTTCTTATATAATGAAAGTTACGATATGGAATGTTTTTCAGTAGAAAACGCCGGACACGCTTGAGGTGATAACAATGGATCAATTGGATGCGCTGGCGTTGGCAGGGCAATGCCTGTTGGGAGTTCTCGGCTTTATGGCGCTGATCGGGCTGGCGTTGCTGCTGGTCAATTGGATCGGGCGCAGGCGCGGGGAAAAGACGGACGCGCCGGCCTCCCAGAACGCCGGGGACACGGGCGAAACTGCCGGACACAAAACCATAGAACAATCGACCAAGAAGGATAAAGGGGAGTAAACGAACAATGGCGGATCAAAAGAAGATGGTAGAGGCAATCACCCCCATGGAGGAGGACTTTGCCAAGTGGTATACCGATATCGTCAAAAAAGCGGAACTGATGGACTACACCAGTGTGCGCGGCTGCATGGTGATTGAACCGTATGGGTTTGCGCTGTGGGAGAATATCCGTGACAATCTGGATGCGCGCTTTAAGGAGCTGGGGCATGAGAACGTCTCCATGCCGATGTTCATCCCGGAGAGCCTCCTTCAGAAGGAGAAGGACCACGTCGAGGGCTTTGCGCCCGAGGTGGCTTGGGTGACGATGGGCGGCAACGAGCAGCTGGAAGAGCGCCTTTGTGTGCGCCCGACCTCTGAAACGCTGTTCTGCGACCACTATGCGCGCGTGATCCACTCCTGGCGCGACCTGCCGAAGCTGTACAACCAGTGGTGCAGCGTTGTGCGTTGGGAGAAGACCACCCGCCCGTTCCTGCGCAGCGTGGAGTTCCATTGGCAGGAGGGCCACACCATGCACGAGACGGCCGAGGAAGCCATGGCGGAGACGGAGCAGATGCTCAAAGTCTATGCAGACTTCTGTGAGAACGACCTCGCCATCCCGGTCATCAAGGGCCGCAAGACGGACAAGGAGAAGTTCGCAGGCGCGGAGGCGACCTACACCATCGAGGCAATGATGCACGACGGCAAGGCGCTGCAGAGCGGCACGAGCCACTATTTTGGCGACGGTTTTGCCCGCGCGTTTGGCGTGACCTTCACCGGGCGCGACAACTCCATCCAATATCCGCATCAGACCTCCTGGGGCATGAGCACCCGCATCATCGGCGGCATCATTATGACCCATGGCGACAACAACGGCTTGGTGCTCCCGCCCGCCGTAGCGCCAGTCCAGGTGATGATTATCCCGATCGCCCAGCACAAGGAGGGCGTGTTGGAGAAGGCGGGCGAGCTGCTTGCGCGCTTGAAGAAGTCCTTCCGGGTGCGCATGGACGATTCCGAGCAGTCCCCCGGCTGGAAGTTTGCACAGTATGAGATGAAGGGCGTGCCGCTCCGTTTGGAGATCGGGCCCAAGGATATTGAGAAGAACCAGTGCGTCCTGGTGCGCCGCACGGACCGTGAGAAGGTCTTTGTGCCGCTGGATCAGCTGGAAACCGCCATTGCGGAGCAATTGGAAATTGTGCGCAAAACGATGTACGATACGGCGCTGGCCCGCCGCGAGTCCATGACCTATACGGCCACGACGCTGGATGAACTCAAGGAGATCGCGGAAAACAAGCCGGGCTTCATCAAGGCGATGTGGTGCGGGGACCAGGCGTGCGAGGAGAAGCTTAAGGAAGTGGCGGGCGTATCCTCCCGCTGCATGCCGTTTGAGCAGGAACACCTTGCAGATACCTGCGTGTGCTGTGGGAAGCCCGCAAAGGCCATGGTCTACTGGGGCAAGGCGTATTAATCAATAACAAACCGGCCCGCTGTGGAGGCGGACTGGCTGCACGGGGAGGAAGATGAGAGCCATGCGCAAAGCTGCTGCAATGGAAACGGGGACCAAATATAAATCCAAGATTGACCGGGCGTTTTACATCAAAGTGCTGGTGACACTCCTGTTGGGCATCGGCCTTTTGGTATTCTATTTCATTTTCCGCAACGTCATTGTTGGAATTCTCGGGACATGGATGTTTGTAGCGTTGCTGCTGATCTTCCTTCCGGAGTATCGGAGTACATATTACATCATCCGCGACAACGGCCTGCTCGTCAAAAACGGCTTGTTTGACAAGGTGACGATCCTGTACCGCCAGATGATGGAGGTTGCGGAAGAACAGGGGGAAGCCCGCCACGGGTCCTCCAAGGTTGCTTTGAGCAAGGACCGCCTTTACATCCGCTACCGTGTGAAAAAGAAAGAGTATTGGATGGCGATTTCCCCGGAGAACAAGGAGCAATTCCTGGAGGAGATCCAGGAGAAGCGCATCGCGATGCCGAACCGCAAACATCTGGCGGAAGCAGCGGAACAGCAGCGGGCGCTGGAGGGGACTGTGGCCCAAGGAGAGAAAACCGAGTGAATCCAAAAGCCCTTCCCGCAGGGGGCAAATAAGGACAATGGGATCAAAGGGCTATTGCGGAGATGGATCTGGCAATAGCCCTTCTTCTATTTTATTATGTGGGGAAATCAAAGGTCGAAAGGGGGGAGGATTTGAAAAACGGATGGTTTGGTTTGGCGCTCCTCTTCAGCGTGCTTGGCGCAGTGGGAGTTGCTTGCCAGAAGTTAAGCAGGCCTCCGAAGATCCACAATGCGCAGGGACAAGCCGTCACCGTCATCGGCGGGGCGGATGGGCCGGCGGCAATCGTTGTGGCAGGGCATGGCCGCCCGTCCCTTTGGCGGACGGTTTGGGTACACGCCTGCATCGCCGTTTCGAGATGGGCGCGATTCCGTGCCCGGTGGAACCGCCGGAAAAGGCGATGAAATCGCGGGTTATCGCCCTTGTGGGCCGCTTTTGGAGCGAAGAAACTCCCTTTTTGGGGCGTTCTGGAAGATATAGGCGAAATAACCAAAAAATTGCAGGAAAATTCTTGCAAAAAAGAGAAGATAAGTCTTGCTATTTGGGGACCTATATGGTATTATAATCTAGCATGACTGCGACAGATATGCGTTGAAGCGGGAGGTTGCGGCTGAAACACGCCGGTTTTTCCGTGGAGTATGTCCGATTTTAAACCGGGCGACAGATATTTTGAGCATGCGAAGGGCTTGGGTTGCAATTGCGCCCTTTTGCGCTCAGACGTTTTTGCCTACACCCGGATACATCTTGCAAAAGATGATCCGGTTTTTCAATGCCGGTTGAAGAAACACCCGGCGCCGTGTTAGGATTTAAAAACGCCGCCCGCCAACTACAATAAGGAGGCGATTCAAGTGGCAGTCAAGGAAAAAATCAGGATCAGAATCAAGGGGTACGACCATCAGCTGGTTGACCAGTCCGCAGAGAAGATTGTGCAGACGGCGAAACGCACGGGCGCAAGAGTTTCCGGACCGGTGCCGCTGCCGACCGAGAAGCAGATCATCACGATCCTGCGTGCGGTCCATAAGTATAAGGACAGCCGTGAGCAGTTCGAAATGCGCACCCACAAGAGATTGATCGACATTCTCAGACCTTCCAACAAGACCGTTGAGGCTTTGATGGGTCTGGAACTCCCCGCAGGCGTTGAAATCGAAATCAAACTCTGATTTTAACCTACCAGCGGTCGAGGTCAAGTTGGCGCGAGCCAACCAATAACCTGTACAGGAGGTAAAATAATGCAAAAAGGTATTATCGGCAAGAAGATCGGCATGACGCAGATCTTCGACGAACACGGGAAAGTGGTCCCGGTAACCGTCATCGAGGCGGGTCCCTGCGTGATTTCGCAGAAGAAAACCGTTGAAAACGACGGCTACGCAGCAGTCCAGATGGGCTATGGCGACATGAAGGCGCACAAGGTTAACAAGCCGATGCAGGGTCATTTCGCAAAGGGCGATGTCGCTCCGAAGAAGGTCCTGCGCGAGTTCCGTCTGGAAAACACGGATGCCTACAATGTGGGCGACCTCGTCAAAGTCGACGTCTTCGCGGCTGGCGACAAGGTGGACGTGTGCGGCACCAGCAAAGGTAAGGGCTATGCCGGCGGCATTAAGCGCTGGAATTTGCACCGGCTCAAGGAAACCCATGGTTCCGGTCCTGTTGCCCGCCACGCTGGTTCCAACGGCGCATGTTCCGATCCGTCCAGAGTGTTCAAGGGCAAGCATCTGCCCGGCCACCTCGGTGCGGAGAAGGTCACCGTCCAGAACTTGACCGTCGTCAAGGTGGACGTCGAAAACAACCTCATCGCCGTCAAAGGCGCAGTACCGGGTCCGAACGGCGGCACCGTCGTGATCCGTGACAGCGTGAAGGCGTAAGGGAAGGAGGATTTGGTATGCCTACAGTAGCAGTACTCGATATGGCTGGCAAGGAGATCGAAAAGATCGACCTGTCCGAGTCCGTATTTGGAATTGAGCCCAATGTGAGCGTGATGCACGACGTGGTTAAGAATTACCTCGCCAACCAGCGCCACGGCACACAGTCGGCACTGACCCGCGCTGAAGTTTCCGGCGGCGGCAAGAAGCCGTGGAGACAGAAGGGCACCGGCCATGCCAGACAGGGTTCCACCCGCGCGCCCCAGTGGACGCACGGCGGCATCGTGTTTGCGCCGAAGCCGCGCAGCTATCGTTATACTTTAAATAAAAAGGTACGCCGTCTTGCAATGAAGTCCGCGCTCTCCAGCAAGGTTGCCAGCAGCAACATGATCGTTCTGGATAAGATCGCACTGGACGAATACAAGACCAAGACCATTGCTAACATGCTTAAGGCAATCGGCTCCGAAAAGAAGACGCTGATCGTTCTGCCCGAGCTCAACAGCAAGGTGGTTGCTTCCGCAGCAAACATCCCGGGCGTGAAGACCGCAATGGTGAACACCTTGAACGTCTACGACATCCTCAACGCCGACAAGTTCGTCGTTGTGAAGGACGCCGTCTCTCAGATTGAGGAGGTGTATGCATAATGGTAGCACAGGACATCGTCATCCGCCCCATTATCACGGAAAAAAGCATGGCCGGTATCGGCATGAAGAAGTACACCTTTGAAGTCGCAAAGAGCGCGACAAAGGTTGACATCAAAAGAGCGGTAGAAGAGCTCTTTGGCGTAAAGGTCAGCAAGGTCAACACCCTGCATGTGCGCGGACATCTCCGCCGCCAGGGAAGAACCGAGGGCTACACTCCTTCTTGGAAGAAGGCCGTCGTTACCCTGACCGAGGACAGCAAGTCCATCGAATTCTTTGAAGGTATGATGTAAGAAGACCGGATGCGCCCCTAGAGCGCGCCCAATGTCTTCGGCAAGGTATGGGGCGTCGGCAACGTCCCGCAAAGCCATCATGAGGAGTGTGAAACCGAAATGCCTATTACTAACTATAAACCGACAACCAATGCCAGACGGAATATGTCCGTAACGGATTATACGGGCCTTTCCAAGGTTGCACCGGAAAAGAGCCTTTTGGCTTCCAAGAAGAACCATTCCGGCCGCAACAGCTATGGCAGAATCACCGTCCGTCACCGCGGCGGCGGCAATCGCAAAAAGTACCGCATCATCGATTTCAAGCGCCAGAAGGCGGATATGCCGGCAACCGTGCTCACGCTGGAGTACGATCCGAACCGTTCCGCGTTTATCGCGCTTGTTCAGTATGAAGACGGCGAGAAGCGCTACATCATCGCACCGCACGGCCTGAAGGTCGGCGACGTGGTCGTCTCCGGCGCGTCTGCGGACATCAAGCCGGGCAACGCGCTGCCGCTCGCCAATATCCCGACCGGTACCTTTGTCCACAACGTTGAGCTGTATCCCGGCAAGGGCGCACAGCTGGCACGTGCAGCTGGTAACATGGCGCAGCTGATGGCAAAGGAAAACGGCATGGCTCTTCTGAGACTGCCGTCCGGCGAGCTCCGCAATGTCCCCGCAACCTGCATGGCTACCGTTGGCCAGGTCAGCAATATCGACCACGAGAACGTGAAGATCGGTAAAGCGGGCCGCAAGCGTCACATGGGTTGGAGACCGACCGTCCGCGGTTCCGTCATGAACCCGAACGACCACCCGCACGGCGGCGGCGAAGGCAAATCGCCGATTGGACATCCGGGCCCGATGACCCCGTGGGGCAAGCCGGCGCTCGGCTATAAGACGCGCGCCCACCACAACCGTTCCGATAAGTTCATTGTGAAACGTAGAAACGGCAAATAAGGCGTACGGAAAGGAGCTTGTAACGTATGAGCAGAAGCATTAAAAAGGGTCCTTTTGTACAGCCTGTGCTGCTGAAAAGGATTCAGGAAATGAATGCGGCCGGCGAAAAGAAGATCGTGAAGACCTGGAGCAGAGCGTCCGTGATCTTCCCGGATTTCGTAGGCCACACCATCGCGGTCCATGACGGCCGCAAGCATGTTCCGGTGTATGTCACGGAGGACATGGTTGGCCACAAACTCGGCGAGTTTGCCCCGACCAGAACCTTTAAGGGCCATGCCGGTTCCAAAACAACTGGTAAATAAGGGCCGAAAGGAGTATAGACAATGGAAGCAGAAGCAAGGGCTTATCTGAAATACGCCCGTATTTCTCCCCGTAAAGTGTCCATCGTACTGGACCTGATTCGCAACAAGCCGGTGGACGTTGCAATGGCTATCCTCAAGAATACCCCCAAGGCCGCTTGTGAATATCTTCAAAAGCTGTTGAAGTCGGCCATGGCGAATGCTGAGAATAACCATAACATGGATGTATCCAGACTGTACGTAGCAGAGTGCTTCGTATGTCCGGGCCCGATCCTCAAGCGCATCCGTCCCAGAGCGCAGGGCCGCGCGTATAGAATCGAGAAGAGAACTTCGCACGTCACCCTCGTGCTCAAGGAAAAAGAATAAGCAGATGAGGAGGTAAACTATGGGCCAGAAAGTAAATCCACATGGTTTCCGTGTGGGCGTAATTAAAGATTGGGATTCCCGCTGGTTCGCGAAGGACAATGTTTTCGGCGATACGCTCGTTGAAGATTACAACCTGCGCAAGACCTTGAAGAAGCAGCTGGCAGCCGCTGGCGTTCCCAAGATTGAAATCGAGCGCGATGCCTCCAAGGTGCGCGTTCATATCCACTGTGCAAAACCCGGCATGGTCATCGGCAAGGGTGGCGCAGAGATCGAAAAGCTCCGCCTCCAGTGCGAAAAGATGCTCGGCAAGCCGGTTGCCATCAATATTGTTGAAGTGAAGTCCCCGGACCTCAACGCTCAGCTGATCGCAGAGAACATCGCACAGCAGCTGGAAAAGAGAATTTCTTTCCGCCGCGCGATGAAGCAGTGCATCGGCCGCGCGATGAAGCTCGGCGCAAAGGGTATCAAGACCCAGGTCTCCGGACGTCTGGGCGGTGCAGAAATCGCTAGAACGGAGCAGTATCACGACGGAACGATTCCGCTGCAGACCATTCGCGCGGACATCGATTACGGCTTTGCAGAAGCCGCCACCACCTATGGCCGTATCGGCGTTAAGGTGTGGCTCTACAAGGGCGAGGTTCTCAACGATAACCGCAAGCCCCGCAGGGAAGGAGGCAATAAATAATGCTGTTGCCTAAGCGTGTAAAATACCGCAGAGTGCATCGTGGCCGTCTGACCGGCAAGGCATATCGCGGCAATACGGTGACCTACGGCGATTTTGGCCTCCAGGCCATGGAGCCGGCGTGGATCACCTCCAACCAGATTGAAGCAGCTCGTGTTGCTATGACACGTTACTGCAAGAGATTCGGTAAAGTTTGGATCAAAATTTTCCCGGATAAGCCGATCACTGAGAAACCGGCTGAAACCCGAATGGGTTCCGGTAAAGGTTCCCCGGAATACTGGGTGGCCGTTGTTAAGCCAGGCAGAGTGATGTTTGAAATCGGCGGCGTCTCCGAGGAGACCGCCAGAGAAGCATTGCGTCTTGCATCCAACAAGCTGCCGATTAAGTGCAAGTTTGTCAAAAAGGAAGGAACGGGTGGTGAGCAGTAATGAAGGCCTCAGAAGTCAGAGATTTAACAACTGCAGAACTGGAAAGTAAGCTGAAAGACCTCAAGGCCGAGCTTTTCAACCTGCGCTTCCAGCTTGCTATTAATCAGCTCGATAACCCGATGCGCATCTCCGCTGTGAAGAAGGACATCGCGCGCGTGAAGACGGTTCTGCGCGAGAACGAGATCAAGGACAGCGCGAAGGCGTAACGGAAGGGAGGATTAACTGTGAGCGATCGTAATTTGAGAAAAACAGAGGTTGGCAGAGTTGTCAGCAACAAGATGGATAAGACCGTCGTCGTTGCCATTGAGGACAGCGTGAAGCATCCGCTGTATAAGAAAGTTATCAAACGTACCGTTAAGCTGAAGGCACATGATGAGAACAACGAATGCTCCATCGGTGACCGCGTGCGTGTGATGGAGACCCGTCCGCTCAGCAAAGAGAAGAGATGGCGTCTCGTCGAGATTATTGAGAAGGCCAAATAAGTTCGTTTGGCTTAAGCGAAGGAGGAACGCACTGTGATACAACAGCAGACCTACCTGAAAGTGGCCGACAACACCGGCGCGAAGGAGCTTATGTGCATCCGCGTTCTCGGCGGTACCGGCAGAAGGTATGCAAATATTGGCGACGTGGTCGTTGCTTCCGTTAAGAAGGCAGCGCCCGGCGGCCAGGTGAAAAAGGGCGAAGTTGTGAAGGCGGTTGTTGTCCGCACCGCTTCCGGCGTACGCCGCGACGACGGCACCTACATCCGTTTTGACGAGAATGCAGCCGTCATCATCAAAGAAGATAAGAATCCGAGGGGGACGCGTATCTTTGGGCCTGTGGCAAGAGAGCTGCGCGATAAGGATTACATGAAGATCCTGAGCCTTGCCCCCGAAGTGCTGTAATGGGAGGTGCTCACTGATGAATAACAAAGTTCATGTAAAAACGGGTGACACCGTCATCATTATCAGCGGAAGAGACCGCGGCAAGAAGGGCAAGGTTCTCGCCGTGAGCCCGAAGGAAGGCAAAGTGATCATCGAGGGCCGCAACATGGTCAGCAAGCATGTGAAGGCCCGCAAGATGGGCGACCAGGCTGGCATTGTCCAGGCTGAAAGCGCTATCTATGCCTGCAAGGTCCAGATTGTCTGCCCGCGCTGCGGCAAACCGACGCGTGTCGCACATAAGGTTTATGAAGACGGCACCAAGGAACGCATTTGTGCAAAATGCCGTGAGTCGCTGTAAGGGAGGATAAAACATGGCCAGACTTAAGGAAACCTACAAAAAAGATGTCGCTCCGGCGCTGATGAAGAAGTTTTCCTATAAAAGCGTGATGCAGATCCCGAAGCTCGACAAGGTCGTCATCAATGTTGGCGCCGGCGAAGCGAAGGACAACGCGAAGGTGATCGACGCCATTATGACGGATCTCGCAGCCATCACCGGCCAGAAGCCGATGATCTGCAAGGCGAAGAAGTCGGTTGCAAACTTCAAGCTCCGTGAGGGCATGAACATTGGCGTGAAGGTAACGCTCAGAGGAGACCGCATGTATGAGTTTGTGGACCGTCTCTTCAATGTTGCGCTCCCGCGCGTCAGAGACTTCAGAGGCATCAACCCGAACTCTTTTGATGGCCGCGGCAATTACAATTTGGGCATCAAAGAACAGTTGATCTTCCCGGAGATCGACTATGATAAGATCGATAAGGTCCGCGGAATGGACATCTGTTTCGTGACTACCGCAAACACCGACGAGGAATCCAGAGAGCTTTTGTCCCTCATGGGCGCCCCGTTTGCGAAATAAGGAGGGATTATTGTGGCCAAGACTTCTATGAAAATCAAACAGCGTAGACCGGCGAAGTATTCTTCCCGTGCGTATAACAGATGCAAAATCTGTGGCAGGCCGCATGCCTATCTTCGCAAGTTCGGAATTTGCCGCATCTGCTTCCGCGAGCTCGCCTACAAGGGTGAGATTCCGGGCGTGAAAAAGGCCAGCTGGTAAAGCTTAGCAAAGGAGGTAACGGTATGCAAATTACAGATACAATTGCTGATTTGCTCACCCGTATTCGCAATGCGGTTTCCGCAAAGCATGATTCCGTTGACATCCCCGCTTCCAACATGAAGAAGGCCATCGTGCAGATTCTGGTGGACGAGGGCTATGTAAAGAATTATACGGTCGTTGAGGACGGCAAGCAGGGCATCATCAAGGTCAATTTGAAATATGGCGAGGGCAAGACCCCGGTCATCAAGGGTCTGCGCCGGGTATCCAAGCCGGGCCTTCGCATTTATTCCAGCGCTGAGGAGCTGCCGAAGGTCATGAAAGGCCTGGGCGTCGCGATCATCTCCACGTCCAAGGGCGTCATGACGGACCGTCAGGCCCGCAAGGAGAATGTTGGCGGAGAGGTCCTCGCATTTATTTGGTAATTAAGGGGGTGCAGAAATGTCTCGAATTGGAAGAAAACCCATAAATATTCCCGCTGGCGTCAACGTCAAAGTCGACGGCAACGTTATCACGGTCAAGGGCCCGAAGGCAACCCTCACCCAGCAGTTCCACCCGAACATGACGGTGGCTGTGGAGGGCAATGAGATCCTTGTGACCCGTCCGAACGATGAAAAACAGAACCGCTCTCTGCACGGCCTGACCCGTACGCTCATCCACAACATGGTGATCGGCGTAACGGAGGGCTTTAAGAAGGAGCTGGACGTCAACGGCGTCGGCTACCGTGTGCAGAAGCAGGGTAAGAACCTCGTTATGAACCTGGGCTATTCCCATCAGGTGATTGTTCCGGAGGTTGACGGTATCACGATTGAGTGCCCGTCCGCGAACAAGATCGTGATCCTGGGCCCGGACAAACAGAAGGTCGGCCAGTTTGCGGCGGAAGTCCGCGAGAAGCGTCCGCCGGAGCCGTACAAGGGCAAGGGTATCCGCTATACTGGCGAATTTGTCCGTCATAAGGAAGGCAAGGCCGGTAAGGGCGCCAAGAAGTAAGGAGTGAATGACAAATGGTGAATAAGGCTGATACAAACAAAGCCAGATTGAACCGCCACAAGAGAGTGCGCGGCAAGATTTCCGGCACCGCAGAGTGCCCGCGCCTGAATGTATTTCGCTCTACCAAAAACATCTACGCCCAGATCATCGACGATGTAAAAGGAGTTACCCTCGTGGCAGCTTCTTCCCTGGACAAGGAGTTCAATGGTAACGGCGGAAACAAGGAAGCCGCACGCAAAGTTGGCGAGATGATCGCTAAACGCGCCGCTGAAAAGGGCATTTCCCAGGTCGTATTTGACCGCGGCGGTTATATTTTCCACGGCCGCGTCAAAGAGCTGGCCGAAGGCGCCCGCGAGGGCGGCCTCAAGTTCTAAGAAGGAGGGATACTTTTGGCTAGATTTGACGCACCCAGACAGCAGTCTCAGGATGAGATGCAGGAGCATGTAGTCGCAATCAACCGTGTAAGTAAGACCGTCAAGGGCGGCCGTATCTTCAAGTTTGCTGCGCTCGTCGTGGTGGGCGACGGAAAAGGCACCGTTGGTTTCGGCATTGGTAAAGCAGGCGAAGTTCCCGAGGCGATCCGCAAGGGCATTGAGGACGCCAAGAAGAACCTGATCAAGGTCGCTATGCGCGGCGGTACGATCCCGCATGAGATCATCGGCGAGTACGGCGCAGGCCGCGTCCTGATGAAGCCTGCGGCACCCGGTACCGGCGTCATCGCCGGCGGCCCGGTTCGTGCGGTGGTCGAGGCTGTGGGTATCAAGGATATCCGTACCAAGGCGCTGCGTTCCAACAATCCGTGCAATGTTGTCCGCGCGACGTTGGCCGGCATGGCCCAGCTGCGCACGGCGGAGGAAGTTGCCGCAATCCGCGGCAAGTCCGTGCAGGATATTCTTTAAGGAGGGGGAAGCAAGATGGCACAGATCAAAGTAAAGCTGGTAAGAAGCCTTATCGGCAGCAAAAAAGACCAGATTGCAACCGCCCAGGCGCTTGGTCTTCGCAAAATTGGTGACGAGTCCGTTCAGCCGGACAACGACCAGACCAAAGGTAAGGTGGCCAAGATCGTCCACCTCGTCGAGGTAGTCGAAGCGTAAGCTAAGCAAGCAAGGAGGTGCGAGTAAAATGAATTTGCATGATCTAACTGCGACGCCGGGTTCCACAAAGGAATCCAAGCGGATCGGCAGAGGCCACGGCTCTGGACAGGGCAAGACCGCGGGCAAAGGTCACAAGGGTCAAAAGGCCAGAGCAGGCCACGGCATGCGTCCGGGCTTTGAAGGCGGCCAGATGCCTCTGCAGAGACGTGTTCCGAAGAGAGGATTCAACAATATTTTTGCCAAAACCATCGTGGCGATCAATGTAAGCGCGCTGGAGAAGTTTGAGACAGGCGCGGTTGTTGACGCGCAGGCGCTCAAGGATGCGGGGATCGTCAAGAAAACCTGCGACGGCGTTAAGATTCTCGGCAACGGCGCACTCACAAAGAAGTTAACCGTCAAGGTCACTGCCTATTCCGAAGCTGCAAAGCAGAAGATTGAGGCCGCCGGTGGGAAGGCAGAGGTGATCTGAGTTGTTTAAGACAATTAAGAATGCCTGGAGTATCCCGGATCTGCGCAAAAAGATCCTCTTTACTCTGTTGATTATCGTGGTGTTCCGTTTCGGCGCCACGATCCCGGTCCCGTTCCTGGATGTCGATGCCTTGCAGGGCTTGATGGGCACGGTCAACGAGACGGGGAATGCACTCAGCTACCTGGATATGTTGTCCGGCGGCGCCTTCGCAAATGCGACCATGTTTGCAATGGGCATTAGCCCGTACATCAACAGTTCCATCATTATGCAGTTGTTGACAGTTGCCATTCCTCCCCTGGAGCGTATGGCGAAGGAAGGCGAGGAAGGGCGCAAGAGAATTGCGACCATTACACGTTACGTCACAGTTGCTTTGGGCTTGATCCAAGGTACCGCGTATTACTTCTATCTGCGCAACAGCACCTATCAGGGCGCTCCGATTGCCCTGTATACCTCGGGCTGGGAGCAGGTATTCGCAGCGATTGTCATTATCCTGGCGTTTACCGCTGGTACGGCAATCATGATGTGGATGGGCGAGCAGATCAACCAGAAGGGCATTGGAAACGGTATTTCCATCCTCCTGTTTGCTGGTATCGTGGCAAGAATGCCGCACACCATCCGTTTGCTTACCCAGTATATCTCGGCTGCAATTGCAGACCCGTCCAACTATGGACAGTATTATGCATTTGTCCCGCTCTTTGTGATCCTGTTCCTGGCTGTGATCTGGGTAATCGCTTTCATGAACGATTCCGAGCGCCGCATCCCGGTTCAGTATGCAAAGCGTGTGGTTGGCCGGAAGATGTACGGCGGCCAGAGCACGCATATCCCGATCAAGGTTGCGATGTCCGGCGTTATGCCGATCATCTTCGCAAGCTCGATCCTCTCCATTCCGAGCACAATCCAGCTCTTCATGGGCACCAATGTGTCGGGCTTCTGGCAGTCCTTCTTTGAGGCATTTTCTTCCACGGGCTGGCTCTACTCGGTATTGTATTTCATTCTGATTATCCTGTTTGCTTACTTCTATGTAACCATCCAGTATAATCCGATTGAGATGGCCAATAATCTTCGTCAGAATAATGGCACCATCCCGGGCATCCGCCCCGGCAAGCCGACTTCTGATTTTATTTCGAAGATTCTTTCCAAGATTACGTTGATTGGCGCGTTGTTCCTCGCGGTGATTGCGTTGCTGCCGATTCTCTTCGGTGCTGTTACTGGTATGCACAACCTCTCCTTGGGTGGTACTTCTATCATCATCTTGGTTGGCGTTGCGCTGGATACCATGAAACAGATGGAATCCCAGATGATGATGCGCCATTACAAAGGTTTCCTTGACTGATAAGGAGGAAATGGTATGAATCTGATTCTTCTTGGCGCACCGGGCGCCGGTAAAGGAACCCAGGCAGAGGTCATCTGCCAGCATTTATCCATCCCCGCGATTTCCACGGGGAATATGATCCGCGAAGCGCTGAAGAGCGGCACGGAGATGGGCTTGAAGGCAAAGTCCTTCATGGACGCAGGCAAGCTTGTACCCGATGAGGTCGTGATCGGCATCGTCAAGGAGCGTTTGGCGCAGGACGATTGCAAGAACGGTTTCGTGCTGGACGGTTTCCCGCGCACCATCCCCCAGGCCGAGGCTCTGGACAAGATGGGCATTGTCATCGACAAGGTGATCGACATCGAAGTGGCCGATGACAAGATTGTGGAGCGTATGTCCGGACGCCGTGTCTGCGAAACTTGCGGCGCCACCTACCACCTGCTTTACAATAAGCCGGAAGTAGAGGGCAAATGCGGCAAGTGCGGAGGCGCCCTCGTTCAGCGCAAGGATGACCATCCGGATACAGTGAAAGAACGCCTGCATGTCTACCACGAGCAGACCGAGCCTCTCAAGGATTACTATGAGAAGCAGGGCAAGCTCCGCATTGTAGAAGGTCAGGAAGAAGTGGCCGACACCACCAAACTGACGTTGGCAGCATTAGAGGCGTAACCATGATTGTGCTTAAAACCAGCCGCGAGCTCGCAATTATGCGGGAAGCGTGCCGGATCTCTGCGAAAGCACTGAGGCTGGCTGGCGAAGCGGTCGAACCCGGGGTTTCCACCTGGGAGATCGACCGCGTTGTCCGCCGCGCGATCGAGGAAGAGGGCGGAAAGCCCAACTTCCTTGGTTACGGCGGTTTTCCGGGCAGCGCATGTGTCTCTGTAAACGATGTGGTGATCCACGGCATACCCCATAAGGAGATCATCCTCAAGGAGGGCGACATTGTCAGCATTGACACTGGCGCCTTTTACGAGGGATTTAATGGCGACAATGCATATACCTTCCCGTGTGGGGATGTAAGCGAGGAAGCCAAGCGCCTTATGGATGTCACACGCGAAAGCCTCTTTGAGGGCATCAAGGCCGCCCAGGCCGGGGCCCGCATCGGGGATATTGGCAGCGCGGTCCAGCGGTATGTCGAGGCGCGCGGCTACTCGGTGGTACGGGATTTTGTCGGCCACGGAGTAGGTGCGAAGCTGCATGAAGACCCAAGTGTTCCCAATTACGGCACGCCGGGCAGAGGCGTGCGCCTGTTACCAGGCATGACCATCGCAATTGAACCAATGATCAACGCCGGTGTGAAGGAAGTCAAAACGCTGAAGGACGGTTGGACGACCGTCACGGCGGATGGAAAGCTTTCTGCGCACTTTGAGCATACCATCGCGATCACCCCGGACGGACCGGTGATTATGACTCTGCCGGAATAAAAGGGGGAGACCATGGATTTTGTCAGAGGACTCGTCGTCCGCGCCCTTGCCGGGCGGGACAAAGGCGGCTTCTTCGCGGTGCTGGAGGCCGACGGCGACATGGCCGTGATTTGCAACGGCAGGCGGCGCAGCCTTTCACATCCAAAGAGAAAGAAGCAAAAACATCTTCTAGCGACCAAGACGGTCTTGGAAGAGGGTTCATTGCAAACCAACCGTGAAATTCGCCACGCTCTTCGTCCGTTTGAAGAGAAGAGCTGTTTTCCACAAGAGGAGGCTACTGTATGTCAAAACAGGACGTAATTGAAACCGAGGGCATTGTGACGGAAGCACTCCCAAACGCAATGTTTATGGTAGAGCTTCAAAACCACCACCAGGTGCTGGCCCACATTTCCGGAAAGCTCCGGATGAACTTCATCCGCATCCTTCCGGGCGATAAGGTCACGATCGAACTTTCTCCGTACGATCTGACCCGCGGCCGCATCACGTGGCGTTCGAAATAAAGGGATTTCGCAGGGCCAAGACAGCTTGCGGAATTTCAACACGAGACTTCACTAAGGGAGGGCGCACAAATGAAAGTCAGACCTTCTGTCAAAAAGATTTGCGAGAAGTGCAAAATCATTAAGCGCAAGGGAAAAGTCATGGTCATCTGTGACAACCCGAAGCATAAACAGCGCCAGGGTTGAAAGCTGCGCTTTCAGACACGGCCCGCCTGATGGCGGGGACCGCGAGGCTGGGAAAGAATCCCAAGCCCGTGTTCCGCTTAGGGGAAACGATCCCCATCAATTTGAAAGACTAATTGGAGGTGCAACAGTATGGCGCGTATAGCAGGTATTGATCTGCCCAGAGACAAGCGCATCGAAATTGCTCTTACCTATATTTATGGCATTGGCCGCAAGACCGCCACGGATATTTGCAAGGCAACGGGTGTGAACCCCGACATCCGCGTAAGAGATCTGACGGAAGACGACGCATCGAAGCTGAGAGAATATATCGACCACAACTGCCGCGTGGAAGGCGACCTTCGCCGCGACGTTGCGTTCGACATCAAGAGACTGATTGAAATTGGTTGCTATCGCGGTCTCCGTCACCGCAAGGGTCTGCCCGTAAGAGGCCAGCGTTCGAAGACCAACGCACGTACGCGGAAGGGTCCGAGAAAGACCATGGCCAACAAGAAGAAATAAGCAGGGAGGGATTTAAAAGATGGCAGCACAGAAGGGCGCTAAGAGAGGTACTACTGTTCGCAGACGCCGTGAACGCAAAAATATTGACCGTGGAGCTGCTCATATCCAGTCCACCTTTAATAACACGATTGTGACCATCACCGACACCCAGGGCAACGCGATTTCCTGGGCGAGCTCCGGTGAGCTGGGCTTCAGAGGTTCCAGAAAGTCCACCCCCTTTGCCGCACAGACCGCAGCGGAAACCGCAGCAAAAGCAGCGATGGAGCACGGCATGAAGACGGTTGAGGTTTATGTGAAGGGACCGGGCGCAGGCCGTGAGGCTGCAATCCGTGCGCTGCAGGGCGCGGGTCTCGAAGTCAGCATGATCAAAGATGTCACCCCGATTCCGCACAATGGATGCCGTCCTCCGAAGAGAAGACGTGTATAGTTTTGTAAAAGGAGGAAACGAGCTATGGCGAAAAATATGCAGCCGATCCTGAAAAGATGCAAGGCACTGGGAATCAGCCCCACCGTTATGGGCATCAACAAGGAGACCAGACGCAACCCGAAGCCGGGTAGAAGAAAGCAGAGCGAGTATGCTGTCCAGCTGAATGAGAAGCAGAAGGCAAAGTTCATCTATGGCGTGCTCGAGAAGCAGTTTAGACATTACTATGAGCTGGCGAGCAAAACCCAGGGTGTTACGGGTGAAAATTTGCTCCAGCTTTTGGAAAGAAGACTTGACAACGTTGTTTACCGCCTCGGTTTTGCCAACACGAGAAGAGAGGCAAGACAGATGGTCAACCATGGCCATATTACGGTAAATGGCAAGCGCGTGGATATTCCGTCCTATCAGGTTAGCCCGGGCGAGGTAATCTCCATCCGCGAGAAAAGCCGTGGTTCTGAGCATGTGAAGCAGATTCTGGAGAAGAATGCGGCTACCATGATTCCGAAGTGGCTGGAGCTGAACAGAGAGACTCTGCAGGGCAAGGTTGTTGCACTGTCTGAGAGAAGCGACATTGATTTCGACATCAATGAGACTTTGATCGTTGAGTTGTACTCCAAGTAATGCAGTTGCCTAACCGCATAAAAACCAGGATGGCAGGCAGAATCATCCGCTTTATGTCAAGGAGGGTCGCTAATGATCGAGATTGAGAAGCCAAAAATTGAAACAGAAATCCTGAGCAATGACGGAACCTACGGTAAATTTGTAGTGGAACCGCTGGAACGCGGCTTTGGTACCACGCTGGGCAACAGCCTGCGCCGGGTACTGCTTTCCTCCCTGCCGGGCGTTGCGGTCACGTCGATTAAGATCGACGGCGTGCTGCACGAGTTTTCTACCGTCCCGGGCGTTAAGGAGGATGTCACCGAGATTGTTCTGAACATCAAAGGTTTGACCGCGAAACTCCATTGCGACGGCCCCAAAACAGTGGAAATCTGTGCGGAGGGCCCGTGTGAGGTGACGGCCGACTCTATCAAGTGCGACAGCGAGGTTGAGATCCTGAACCCGGAGATGCACATTGCAACGCTGGGCGAAGGCGCGAAGCTGTATATGGAACTGACCCTGGACAAAGGCCGCGGGTATGTCCCCGCAGAACGGAATAAGCAGAACATGCCTGCGGGTGTGATCGGCGAGCTTCCGGTTGATTCTATCTACACTCCTGTTTATAAAGTGAATTATAATGTGGAACCCACCCGTGTGGGCCAGCGCATTGATTACGATAAGCTCACCTTGGAGGTTTGGACCAATGGGGTGATCGGGGCGCAAGAGGCGGTTTCTTTGGCCGCGAAAGTCCTGACTGAGCATTTGAATCTCTTCGTCAACCTGTCTGATAAGGGCAGCAGCACGGAGATTATGGTCGAAAAGGACGACAAGGGCAAGGAGAAAGTGCTGGAAATGACGATTGAAGAGCTGGATCTCTCCGTCCGTTCCTTCAATTGCCTCAAGCGCGCTGGAATCAATACGGTGGAAGACCTCATCAACAAGTCCGAAGAGGACATGATGAAGGTCCGGAACTTGGGACGCAAGTCCCTGGAGGAGGTCGTTTGGAAGCTGGCCTCCCTCGGCTTTAATCTGCGCAAGGACGACGAATAAGACCTTGCAAACCAAAGGTAAAGGAGTGATATTCGATGCCCGGAACCAGAAAGCTCGGAAGAGCGACCAGCCACAGAACGGCAATGCTGCGTGCGATGGTCACATTCCTTCTTGAGAACGGCAAGATCGAAACCACAGTCACACGTGCTAAGGAGGTCCGCTCCCTGGCCGAAAAGATGATTACGATCGCAAAGACGAACGATCTGCACAGCAAGCGCCTTGTGATGGGATTTGTCACAAAGGAAGCTGTTACAAATAAGCTTTTCACGGAGATTGCGCCGAAGTATGCTGACCGCAACGGCGGTTATACGCGCATCACGAAGCTCGGGCCGCGCCGCGGCGACGCAGCGGAGATGGCGATCATCGAGCTGATCTAATCGATCCATAATCATAAGAGAATGGGGCTCTGCACTTGGTGCAGGGTCCTTTTTCTATGCGAAGAAACTCCCTTTTGGTTTCGAAATCGGGGAAGAAATTTCTGGCATTCTTTATCCAAATATTGTCATCTGAAATTACACAAGTGTAACCGCCTGTATGCTTGCCAATCATGTGCGGGTGGAGTATAATAGTACTTACCAAAACCGCCAAATTTGGGTAAAAGTACCGTCATGTTTCGGAGTTAATTTGAATGAACATAAAAAGGAGAGGAACGTATGAGAAAAGCCAAAAAGCTATTGTCGCTGGCTTTAGCGGCAATGATGTTTGTTTCTGCGTTCAGCAGTACAGCGTTTGCATCCGATATGGACGATGCATATGAGGTTGACCGCGTGGATGGGAAATATGCGGTCGTGCGTGTGGAGGATGATGGAGAATACTACGATTCCAAATCTTCCATCACCATCCCCAGTAAGATCAACAGCCGCACGATTACCCGCATCGGCGACGGAGATTCCTCCATCTTTGCGAGTGGTGGTTCTGAGAAAAATATCTACCTTCCGAATACGGTTGACATCATTTCAGATGGCGCTTTTGAGGATTCCACTGTGAAGCGCGTATCAATGGAAGAAGGGCCGGTAGAGATCGGTGAACGTGCTTTTGCAAGTTGCGAAAATTTAACATCGGTCACATTTGCAGATAGCATCACAAAGATGGGGATTGAGGCGTTCAGCGGTTGTACATCCCTGAGAAGCGCGGTATTGCCCGCAAGCTTAACAAAAATCCCGGACAATGCATTCCAGGATTGCATGGACTTACGCTCGGTTACCATCGGAAGCCATGTCACCAGCATCGGCGATAGCGCTTTTTCCGGTTGCGATAGCTTGGAAGAAATAACCATCCCGCCGAACGTAACCCGGATTGGCTATGATGCCTTTGACGATTTTATTTTGATTAAGGGTTATAATGGAACGGCTGCACAGAAATATGCGGAGGAAAACGACATTGATTTTGAGAATTTGGGTTCCTCTTATAGTGCGGCAGTACGTTTGAGCACCTCTTCCTTGACTGTTCCGGTCAATGGGAGCAATACCTTTACGGTTACCAACCCAACCAATGGAAGCTTTAGCGTTACTTCGAATTCCAGCGCGGTCAGCGTGACACAGAGCGGTTCTACGGTAACCGTGCGCGGTGTTTCTTCGGGAACCGCTACCTTGACCGTTTCTGCGACTGGCTATGCATCTGCCAGCCTAACAGTCACGGTGTCCACAAATGCAATTGCTAACTCAGGTTCTGCTCTTTCTTTGGACACCAGTTCCTATTCCTTTAATGTAGGAAATGTCTATTATCCGCTGGCAAGAACCAATTCCGCGACGGCGCCGACCTGCACCAGCAGCAATCCAAACGTCGTGACGGTCAAGTATCAGGCAGACCGCTCCAATCGTGCAGATCTGCGCGGCAGCTACACACATGCGTATCTGTATCAGATTCAGGGAAAGTCTGCTGGTACAGCCACCATCACCATTACGAGCGGCAGTTACAGCGCGTCTTTCCCGGTGACGGTAGGGACCTCCCCGAATGGTTCTGCTTTCTGCAATCCGAGCGTCAATTTCGGTGTATATAAGGGAAGAAGCTACGATGTCCAGATGACAGTGACGGGTTCCAATAATATGCCGAGTTTTACGGTAGGAAATGGCAATGTGTTCAAAACACAATACGTAGGGAAGAGCGGCAATGTCTATACGTTCCGTGTATGGGCTATTGGCAATCCTGGTGAAAAGACGGGGCTGTATACACAGATGCCGGGCGATTCCAAGGTTGTCTTACATTGCGAGGGGCAAATTGCATACGGTTGATCGGAAATAGGAAAAGTTTAAAGGAAGGGCTTCCGCAGTTGCGGAAGCCCTTTTATAATCGTACTATTTTAATAGATTTATACAATGAGTAAAATATTAGATGGATACGGAGTTGAGCCTTGATGAACAACGCTGAGTCATAAGATATACGAATTGTATAATTTATATATTTTAATACAAATCTAAAATAAAAATATTTATAAAAAGAATTTTATGAAGCTAAAACGTGCATAATTGTGTATTCTTTTGACATTTCCAGTGCGTTGAGTTGTAACTCGAAACTATTTGGGCTATAATGAGTGTAACAAAATAGAATGGGCTTCCAGAAACTAGGCTCAACCTATCTTCCATTGGATAATAAAAAATGGATGGAAATGCTTCAAAACATATGGGCCGTTTTCAAAGGAATCGTTCCTTCATAGGAGACAGATTCCAGCTTGTGGAATGCCCACAAAGATGGGGTGAATTCGCATGATTTTGAAAAATGCAAAGATTATGGACGACACATTTACATTGGTGGATGCTTGCCTGTCAACCGAAGGGGAGCGGATTGCCGACATTGCCCCGGATCTCCATGGGGAGGAAGAAATCGACCTCACGGGCTGTGTGGTAGTCCCTGGGTTTGTCGATATTCATATCCACGCCTGCGTGGGAGCGGATACCTGTGATGCCTCCACTGCGGGCTTGGCGAAAATGGCAGCGCACTTGGTGACAAAAGGGGTAACCAGTTTTTGCCCGACGACCATGACTGTCTCCCATGAAGAGATTGAGGACGCCTTGGCGACCGTCAAAGCCTGCATGGACGACCGCCCGTTTGGCGCGGCAATTATGGGTGTCAATATGGAAGGTCCGTATATCTCGATCAATAAGAAGGGTGCGCAGAAGGGCGAGTACGTCAAAAATCCCGATTGGGAAGAATTTAAAGGGTTCTATGACGGCTGCGGCGGCATCATCAAGCTGGTGGATATTGCGCCGGAATGCGAGGGGGCCGATGAATTTATTAAAAAGGCTAGTAAGCTTTGCACCGTCTCGATTGCCCATACGGATGCGGATTATGACCAGGCAAAACATGCTTTCAATATTGGCATTACCCACGCGACACACTTGTACAATGCGATGAGCGGGATGACGCACCGCTCCCCGGGCGTGGTTGGCGCAGTGTTTGACGACGAGCGCGTGCGTGCGGAGATCATCTGCGACGGCTTCCATATCAATCCGGCGGTGCTGCGGGTCACTTTCCGTCAGCTCGGCGAGGACCGGAGCGTGATTGTCAGCGACTCCATGCGCGCCGCCGGCGAACCGGACGGCATTTCCGAACTCGGCGGACAGACGGTCTACGTGAAGGACGGGCAGGCCCGCTTGAAAGATGGAACAATCGCTGGTTCCACAACCAACATGCACCAGGAGGTTTGCAATCTGGTGCGGTTTGGCGTGCCGTTCAAGCAGGTGATTAAGAGCGCAACGATCAATCCGGCGCGCGAAATCCATGAAGACGCCGACATCGGCAGCATCAAGGTGGGGAAATTTGCCGACCTCGTGGTGCTGGACAATGATTTGAACATCAAAATGGTGATTGCCCGTGGGAAGATTGCAGTGGACAACCGGTAAATGGGAATTTTTCCGTATGTGAGGAAGATTGGCCCAGGGACGGTTATCGAGAATCCTTCTTGCGCTTTACGTATGGAAATGGATGCATAATTTTAAAGGGTGGGACGGAATCCGTCCCACCCTTTTGCCGCTAATAGTATTACGAAAGAGAACCGAACGATCGTTAAAGAATAGAATCTTCCTTTTCCGCTTCCTCCGGTAGATATTCCGCAATTTCATAGAGCTTGCAATCCAATATCCGGCACAATTTATCCAGCGTATCCGTCGTGACAGTTTGATTGGCCCGCAGCCGGCGGATGGTCCGGCTGTCGATGTCGAAACGGTCCCGCAATGCATAGGTGGACACATGTTTTGCCTTCATGGTCTCCCAAAGCTTGTCAAAAACAATCATCTGCTTCCCTCATATCCAATCGCAGTTTCATATACATGGAATTTAGTAAAACAGCCTGCTGTAAAAACTTACAGCAGGCTGTCGTTATCCAATCACGTTTTTAAAATTTAGATGACACGGACTCTGATGATATCCTCGGATTCTTCCATCTTCTTGGCCGAATCACTGCTGAAATCTCCCGTTACATCCAAAATGGTGTAAGCATAATCCTTGCGGGATTTGCTCTGCATGTTCTCAATGTTGATGCCTGCATCCGCGAGCTTGCCGGCCAACAGGCTGATCGTGTTGGGAACATTGCGGTGAATAATGCACACACGGGTGAACGCCGGATCGCGCGGCATGGAGACGTTCGGCAAGTTTACCGAGTGCAGGATATTGCCGTTTTCCAGATAATCCTTGAGCTCGTCTGCGGCCATCCGTGCGCAGTTGTCCTCGCTCTCCGGGGTGGAAGCACCCAGATGCGGAACGGCAATTACGCCCTCCGCGCCGAGCATTTCGTCGGTCGGGAAGTCGGTCACATAGGAGGCGACTTTCCCATCTGCCAGCGCCTTGAGAATATCTCCGGAATTGACCAGATCACCGCGCGCGAAATTCAGGATGCGCACGTGATCCTGCATCTTTGCAATGCTCTCTGCATTGATCATTTCCTTTGTATCCGGGGTAAGCGGCACATGCAGGGTGATATAATCGCAGTTCGCATAGATTTCATCCAGTGTCTGGGCGTGCTTGGTCGAGCGGGAGAGGCCCCACGCCGCGTCAACGCTCAGATACGGGTCGTATCCATAGACTTCCATGCCCAGGCTCTTGGCGGCATTGGCCACCAGAATGCCGATGGCGCCCAAGCCGATGACGCCAAGGCGTTTGCCGCTGATTTCCGGGCCAACAAACTGGCTCTTGCCCTTTTCGACCAGCTTTCCGACTTCTGCACCCTTGCCCTTCAAGCCCTTTGCCCATTCGATGCCGGGGACGATCTTGCGGGAGGCGAGCAGCAGGCCTGCGATGACAAGCTCCTTCACCGCATTGGCGTTGGCGCCCGGCGTGTTGAAGACACAAATACCCGCTTCGCTGCATTTATCCAACGGGATATTGTTGACGCCTGCACCTGCACGGGCGATGGCCAACAGGCTGCTGGGCAGCTCCATTTCATGCATGGAAGCGGAACGGACCAGAATTGCCTCCGGGTTTTCTACGTCTTCGCCGCAGGTGTAGTTCGCCCCAAAGCGCGCCAGACCAACGGGGGAGATCTTATTCAAGCATTTTACATTGTACATGTCTATCACCTGTATCTTTCAAAAGTAAAATATCTTCTTAAAAGCCATACTATGTTGGGAGGGAACCTTATGCGTTCTCCTCTTCAAACTTCTTCATGAATTCGACGAGCTTCTCCACGCCCTCGATCGGCATTGCGTTGTAGATCGAAGCGCGCATTCCGCCCACCGAACGATGGCCCTTCAGGTTCACAAAGCCCGCAGCTTCCGCTTCCTTAACAAACTTTGCGTTCAGTTCGTCGCTGCCTGTGACAAACGGGACGTTCATCAGGGAGCGGTCCTTCGGGACAACCGTGCCACGGAACATCTTCGAGTTGTCGAGATAGCCGTACAGGATGCCGGCTTTCTTTTCGTTCAGCTTCTTCATTTCCTCCAGGCCGCCGATGGTGTTTTTGATCCAATCGAGCACCAACATGCTGATGTAGATCGAATAGCACGGCGGTGTATTGAACATGGAGCCGTTGTCCGCATGCGTTTGATAGTTGAACATGGTGGGCGTGATGTCCATCGCATGGCCAATCAGATCTTCACGGATGATGACGACCGTCAGGCCGGCCGGTCCCATATTCTTCTGTGCGCCCGCATACAACACGCCGAACTTGCTCACGTCGATGGGTTCGCTCAGGATGCAGGAGGAAATGTCCGCCACCAGCGGCACATCGCCGGTTTCCGGCAGCTTGGTGAATCTGGTGCCGTAGATGGTGTTGTTCATGCAGATGTGGAAATAATCCGCATCCTTTGTGAAAGTGGCGGGGTCGAGCTCCGGAATGTAGCAGAAGGTCTGATCCTTGGAAGAGGCCACAACATTGGCTTCGCCATAACGTGCGGCTTCTTTATAGGCCTTGGTAGCCCACTGGCCGGTGAGGACAAAGTCCGCTTTGCCGCTCTTGGTCATCAGGTTCATCGGGACCATTGCAAACTGGGAGGAAGCTCCACCCTGCAAAAACAAAACTTTATAGTTGTCCGGAATATTCATGACTTCGCGGAGCAGACTTTCGGCAGAACCGATAATACCCTCGTAGACCTTAGAACGATGGGACATTTCCATAACGGATTGGCCGCTGCCCTGGTAGTCCAGCATTTCGTCCGCAGCACGGCGGAGAACAGCTTCGGGCAGCATCGAGGGGCCCGCGGAAAAGTTATAAACGCGTTTCATAGTGGTGCAACCTCCTAGTAAATTACTGCTTCAAATGAGCAGACTATAATACTATTAATTATACCGATTTAGTGCGATGAAATCAATGGAGCGAAATTCATAAATTTATTGACGAAACAAAGAAAATTTCGTCTGATTTTGGGAAGTGATAAAACGGGAAATGTGGTAACCTTTTGACAAAAAATCAAAAAAGCGAGAAAAATTGATCGAATCATACAAAAATTAAATAACATAATAAAAACAATCATATATATCGTTGCATTTTCCATCATTTTCATGTACAATAAATATAATTTTTAAATTCATGAGGCGTCTATCCAAAGGCGATACGGTCAATAAAAAGAACGGGAGGTGATAGGAACCAATGGCACAGCAGACAATCGACGCCGTCCGCGAGGCGGAACGGAAAGCGGATCAGGCCGAACGCGACGCTGCCCAGCAGGCAGAGGAAATCCTCTGGAAAGCCCATGCGGACGCCGAACGGACAACGGCGCAAATTACGTCCGAGGCGGACAAGTTGGCACAGGATTCCTTGGAAGCGGCCCGCGCGCAAGGAGAACGCTATGCGGCAAAGGCTGCCCAGGAAGCGGAACAGGAGATTGCAGCACTGCGTGCGCTTGCACAGAAAAGGGAAAAAGAAGCAATTGCCTGCGTGATTGCGGAGCTTGTCGGTTAACGGGGGAGCCCCAAACCGGCATAGAAAGGAGGAATGGAATTTATGGCGGTATTGCAGATGCAGCGCATCAGCATATACGCTCTCAGAAAAGACCGAAAACCCATCTTGGAATGGATTCAACGGCGCGGTGCGGTGGAAATCAACGACGCATTGGAAGAGGACAATGTATTCCAACGGATGGATGTGTCCACCCAAAAGGCACAGATTGAAAAAAATATCGCGGCATCCAAACAGGCGTTGGAGATTCTCAACCGGTACGCGCCGGAGAAAAAGTCCTTGTTTGCCGTCTTGGAGGGGCGGACCGAAATCCCTGTAGAACAGGCCAACGCCTTTGGCGGCAAAAGCGACGATGTGCTCCGTGTGGCACACCGGCTGAATGAACGTTCGAAGGACATCGCAGATTGTCGGGGGTTGATTCAAAAGCTCCAGACGCAGATGGAGGCGCTGAAGCCCTGGATGAATCTGGATATTTCCATGCGTACAAAGGGGACAAAGAGCACCACGGCGTTTGTCGGATCGTTCCCAGCGGGCTATACGGCCGGAGATTTGGAGGAGCAGATTGCGCTTCTTGCTCCAAAGGTCCCTGTTTATGCGGAGGTCATCAGCACTTCCCAGGAACAAACCTGCACATTTCTATTGTGCGGCCGCGCCGATGCTCAGGTGCTGGAAGAAGCCCTTCGCACTTTGGGGTTTGCACGGCCCTCCTCCCCAACCAAAACACCGCCGGCAGAGCGCATGCGGGTTTTGCAGGAGCGGATGGAGGAGCAGGAGCAGATCATCCAAGAGGCGGAGCAGGAGATCACAGGCTACGCGTCACAGCGGGACGACCTCAAATTCCTGGTGGACTACCTGACGATGCGCAGTGAGAAGTACGATGTGATCGGGCGGCTGATGCAATCGCGGCGCACCTTTGTCTTGACCGGCTACATTCCCCAGCAGGACGCCGGAAAACTCACACAGGAGCTGGAAGGGCAGTTTGGCGCGGTGGTAGAGTTGGAAGCGCCTGCCCAAGAGGACGATGTGCCGGTGCTTCTCAAGAACAACAAATTTTCCGAGCCGGTGGAGGGCGTTTTGGAGTCGTTCAGCCTTCCGGGGAAAACGGAGGTGGACCCCACCTCCATTATGGCGATCTTCTACTATATTCTATTCGGCATGATGCTTTCCGACGCCGCATATGGGCTGATTATGGTGATCGGCTGCGGCTTGGCACTGCTCAAGTTTAAAAACATGGAACCCAGCATGAACAAATCACTGCGGATGTTCTTTTTCTGCGGCATTTCGACTACGTTCTGGGGATTCCTGTTCGGCAGTTTCTTTGGGGACGCCGTAGCGGTGATTTCCCGCACCTTTTTCGAGCACGAGGTCGTGCTTGGGCCGCTCTGGTTTGAGCCGATCAAAGAACCCATGCGGATGCTGATCTTTGCCCTTTTGGTGGGCGTCATCCACCTGTTCGCAGGGTTGGCCATGAAGTTTTACCAGCTTTGGCGGCTGAAATGCTATAAGGATATCCTGTATGACGTTATCTTCTGGTATATGCTGGTGGGGGGCGCAATTGTGTTTATGCTTTCCAGCCAGACTTTTGTGGATATTGCGCAGCTCAGCTTTATCCTTCCCGCACAGGCGGGCACTGCCGCGGCGGTTGTCGCGGGGATCGGCGCCATCGGCATTGTCCTGACGTCGGGGCGCGAGTCGCGCAATCCGGCCAAGCGCCTGCTCAAGGGGCTCTACGGCCTTTACAACGTCACGGGGTATTTGAGCGACATCCTGTCGTATTCCCGCCTGTTGGCCCTGGGGCTCGCAACGGGCGTGATCGCGACGGTGATCAACCAGATGGGCAGCATGGGAGGCGGCGGAATCGGCGGCGCGATCATGTTTATTCTGGTGTTCATTGTCGGACATACCATCAATTTGGGAATCAATTTGCTAGGGGCTTATGTGCATACGAACCGCCTCCAATTTGTGGAATTTTTCGGAAAGTTTTATGAGGGCGGCGGCCGCAAATTTGCGCCGTTTGGCATTCACACAAAATATTACAAAATTAGGGAGGAAAAATAATCATGGATAACATCGGTGTTGTACTTGCTTTGCTGGGAGCTGTTCTAGCGGCGCTGTTGGCGGGCGCTGGTTCCGCGGTGGGCGTTGGCCGCGCAGGTGAGGCGGCCGCGGGCGTTGTGACGGAGGACCCATCCAAATTCGGTAAAGTCCTGATTTTGCAGCTGCTCCCCGGCACACAGGGCATCTATGGCCTGTTGATCGCATTCATCACCCTTTCGCAGATCGGCATTCTCGGCGGGGATTCCAATATTTCGCTGGCAAAAGGCATCTTGTATTTTCTGGCCTGCATGCCGATGGCCATCATCGGCTATTGGTCCGCATTAAAGCAGAGCCGTGCATCCATCGCCTGCATTGGCTTGATTGCAAAGCGTCCCGACCAGCTCGGAAAGGCCATCATTTTCCCGGCGATGGTGGAGACCTATGCGATTCTGGCGCTGTTGGTTTCCATTCTGGCTGTCACGGGCATTGCCGGATTGCCGGTATGATCCGCTCCAATCCCCACATTGATACGGAAAAGGAGCGCTGCGCATGACTGGATTGGAACAAATCATCAGACAGATTGAAGACGATGCGGCGGCCTCTGCGGTCTCCATTCGTCAAAAGGCGGAGGAGGAAGCGGCGCAAATCGCACAGGAGGCCCGCTCGCGCGGGGAAGCGCGCGCGCAGGAGATTGCCAATCAGGCGAAAGAACAAGCAAAAAGTATCCAAAGCCGTGCGGAATCGGCCGCGGCCCTACAGAAGCGGCAGAGCGTTCTCGCTGCGAAACAGGCGATCATCCGCGAGCTGCTGGAAAAGAGCCGCCAGGACATGGAAACCCTTCCAGAGGCGGAGTATTTCACAAACCTTCTAAAATTGGTCCGCCGGTACGCGTTGCCACAGGAGGGGGAGATCCTCTTTTCCCAGAGGGATCTGGACCGCCTGCCCAGCGGGTTTGAACAGGAACTGGCGCAGGCCCTGCCGGCCGGCGGGAGCCTGAAGGTTTCCCGTGAACCGAGGAAGATCGACGGGGGCTTCGTGTTGGTCTACGGCGGCGTGGAGCAGAATTGTTCCTTTGCCGCGCTGTTTGACGCGGCAAAGGACCGCTTGCAGGACAAACTGCACGCGCTGCTCTTTGCAGGAGGGCAGGCATGATGGCGGAAAAGTATTACGCATATGCGGTAGCCCGTATCCGCACGAAGGAGCTCGGCCTGTTGAAGGGCGCGTTCCTGGAGCAGTTGCTGGCGGCCAAAAGCTATGAAGAATGCATCCAGCTTTTGTCCGAAAAGGGCTGGGGAGACGGGACCACCATGGACGCTGAGCAGATTCTCAGGGGCGAGGAGGAAAAGACCTGGGCGCTGCTGGAGGATCTGGTGGACGACCTTTCGGCCTTTGACGTCTTTCTCTATGCAAACGATTATCACAATTTGAAGGCCGCCATCAAACTGGTATATCTGGATATGGAGCGGCCCGAAGCATTTTTCTCCCACGGGACCGTGGAACCGGAGACGATGCTGCAAGCCATCCGGGAACAGGAGGATTCCCTGCTGCCCGAGGCGATGCGCGCCCCGGCGAAGGAGGCGTTTGACCTGCTCCTACACACGCGGGACGGCCAGCTCTGCGATGTTGTGATCGACCGCGCGGCGCTGGATGCGATCTATGCGGCGGGAAAAGCGGCGGACCACCCGGTGATCCGGGACTATGCCGAAATGACCGTGGCAGCGGCGGATATCAAGATTGCGGTCCGTGCGCAGAAGACGGGGAAGCCCCTGGACTTTCTACAGCGCGCATTGGCTCCATGCGATTCGCTCGATGTGGAGCAGCTAGCGAAAGCGGCCGTTGAGGGCCAGGACGCCATCTACAGCTATCTGCAAAAGACCGCTTATGCGGACGCAGTGCCCGTATTGCAGGAATCGCCCTCCGCATTTGAGCGTTGGTGCGACAACCGCATCATCCGCGAGATCCGCCCGCAGCAGTACAACCCGTTTACGGTCGGCCCGTTGGCTGCATTTCTCCTGGCAAGGGAGAACGAGGTGAAGACGGTTCGGATCATCCTCTCCGGAAAATGGAACCATCTGCGGGAGGAAGCGGTCCGCGAGCGGATGCGGGAAATGTACCGCAATGTTTAGGGAGGGACGCCATGTATAAGATTGCAGTGATGGGGGACCGCGACAGCATCTATGGCTTTGCCGCCCTGGGGCTGGACACATATCCTGTAACCGACCCGGTTGAGGCCGCCCGGCGGCTGCGCAGCCTTGCGGAGCAGGAATATGCCGTCATCTATATCACCGAGGCGTTGGCGGATACCCTGGAAGCGGAAATCGACCGTTACCGCGAGCAGATGCTGCCGGCGGTGATTTTAATCCCAGGCGCGTCCGGCAACACCGGAAAGGGCGTCGCCGCGGTCAAGAAGAGCGTAGAACAAGCGGTCGGCTCCGACATTATCTTCAATAACTAATTTTTGGAATCGGATAGGTTTCCGGCATTCTGGGAAAGCGCTGCGGCGCTTTTCCGCAGAAAGGAACGGTCAGAATCATGAGCAAAGGAACCATAAAAAAGGTTGCCGGCCCGCTGGTCATCGCCGAGGGGATGCGCGACGCAAATATGTTTGACGTGGTGCGCGTCAGCAGCCAACGTCTCATCGGGGAGATCATCGAGATGCACGGCGACCAGGCTTCCGTCCAGGTCTACGAGGAGACCTCCGGGCTTGGCCCGGGCGAACCGGTGGAATCCACTGGGGCGCCGCTCTCCGTGGAGTTGGGCCCCGGCCTGATCGGGAGCATCTTCGACGGGATTCAGCGTCCGCTGGAGGAGATCATGAAGGTGTCCGGCAACAACCTTCAACGCGGCGTGGAGATTCCCGCGCTGGATCACAAAAAGAAATGGCATTTTACGCCGCTCAAAAAGGCGGGGGACTCCGTCACAGGCGGCGATATCATCGGCACGGTGCAGGAGACGCCGATTGTCGTCCATAAGATTTTGGTGCCGCATGGATTGATGGGCACCATTCGCTCGATCAAAGAAGGCGATTACAACATTGACGAAACCGTTGCAGTGGTGGATACGCCGAACGGGTCCAGCCAGGACCTGACCCTGCTGCAAAGATGGCCAGTGCGCGTCGGAAGGCCATATAAACAGAAATTGTCCCCGGATATGCCGCTTGTCACCGGTCAGCGCGTCATCGATACGCTGTTCCCGATTGCAAAGGGCGGCGTGGCGGCGGTCCCCGGTCCGTTCGGCAGCGGCAAGACCGTCGTGCAGCATCAGCTGGCGAAGTGGGCGGAGGCGGACATCGTGGTCTATATCGGCTGCGGCGAACGCGGCAACGAGATGACGGATGTTTTGAACGAGTTCCCGGAGTTGAAGGACCCGAAGACAGGGTTCTCCCTGATGGAACGCACCGTCCTGATCGCCAACACCTCTGATATGCCGGTTGCGGCGCGTGAAGCGTCCATCTACACCGGCATTACGATCGCAGAGTATTTCCGCGATATGGGCTATTCCGTCGCGCTGATGGCGGATTCCACCTCGCGTTGGGCGGAGGCATTGCGTGAGATGTCCGGCCGCCTCGAGGAGATGCCCGGCGAAGAGGGTTACCCGGCTTATTTGGGCAGCCGCTTGGCGCAGTTTTATGAGCGCGCGGGCCGCGTGGTGACCATCGGCAGCGAGGGACGCGAGGGTGCGCTGTCCGTCATTGGCGCCGTTTCCCCACCGGGTGGCGATATTTCCGAGCCGGTTTCCCAGGCGACGCTGCGCATTGTCAAGGTGTTCTGGAGCCTGGACTCCGACCTCGCCTATAAGCGCCATTTCCCGGCGGTCAACTGGCTGACCAGTTATTCGCTCTATGTGGATACGATGGAGAAATGGTTTAACGAGCATGTGGACGCCCATTGGATGGACCTGCGCGCGCGGTTGATGCGCCTTCTGCAGGAGGAAGCCGAGTTGAACGAGATCGTCCAGCTGGTCGGCATGGACGCCCTGTCCGCGCCGGACCGCCTGAAGCTGGAGGCTTCCCGCTCTATCCGCGAGGACTTCCTGCATCAGGACGCCTTCCACGAGGTGGACACGTACACGCCGCTGCAAAAGCAGTTTACCATGATGCAGTTGGTGTTGGACTATTATGACAAAGCGGTGGAGGCCCTGGATCAGGGGGCGTCCATCGAGGATTTGGTAAAGCTGCCTGTGCGCGAGCAGATCGGCCGCTTCAAGTATGTGCAGGAGAAGGATATACAGGCCGAATATGAGGCCGTTTTGAAAGCGCTCTCCAAACAGATCGACGAGCTTTTGCAAAAGGAGGACTTCTAAATGCCAAAGGAATACCGAACCATACAGGAAGTTGCGGGTCCTCTGATGCTGGTGCGCGGCGTGGAAGGCGTGACCTATAACGAGCTGGGGGAGATCGAGCTGTTCAGCGGGGAAAAGCGCCGCTGCAAAGTGCTGGAGATCGACGGGGGAAACGCGCTGGTTCAGCTGTTTGAGAGCTCCACCGGCATCAACCTGAGCAACAGCAAGGTGCGCTTTTTGGGGCGCAGCATGGAACTGGGCGTCTCCGAGGACATGCTCAGCCGTGTCTTTGACGGCCTGGGCCGCCCGATCGACGGAGGGCCGGAGATCCTTCCGGAGAAGCGCCTGGACGTCAACGGCCTGCCCATGAACCCTGCGGCGCGCAACTATCCCCAGGAGTTTATCCAGACGGGAATTTCCGCCATCGACGGTTTGAATACGCTGGTGCGCGGTCAAAAGCTCCCGATTTTTTCCGCCAGCGGCCTGCCGCACGCGAATTTGGCAGCGCAGATTGCGCGCCAGGCCAAGGTGCGCGGCACCGACGAGCCGTTTGCGGTCGTGTTTGCCGCTATGGGCATCACATTTGAGGAATCCAATTTCTTTATCCAGAGCTTCCAGGAGACCGGCGCCATCGACCGTACCGTGATGTTTGTCAACTTGGCGAACGATCCGGCAGTCGAACGCATCGCCACCCCCCGCATGGCGCTGACGGCTGCGGAGTATCTTGCGTTCGAAAAGAATATGCACGTGCTGGTCATCCTGACCGATATTACGAACTATGCCGACGCTTTGCGCGAGGTTTCCGCTGCGCGCAAAGAGGTGCCCGGCCGCCGTGGATATCCGGGCTATATGTATACGGACCTCGCGTCCCTGTACGAGCGCGCCGGACGGCAGAAGGGGAAAAGCGGCAGCATCACCATGATCCCCATTTTGACCATGCCCGAGGACGACAAAACCCACCCGATCCCCGACCTGACGGGCTATATCACAGAGGGGCAGATCATCCTGAGCCGTGAACTGTACCGCAAGGGCGTGACACCGCCGATCGACGTGCTGCCCTCCCTGTCCCGTTTGAAGGATAAGGGCATCGGCGAGGGCAAAACCCGCGCCGACCACGCCAACACGATGAACCAGCTCTTCGCCGCCTATGCGCGCGGCAAGGAGGCCAAGGAGCTGATGACCGTTTTGGGCGAAGCAGCCTTGACAGATATGGATAAGCTGTATGCGCAATTTGCAGAGGAATTCGAGCGGAAGTACGTCTCCCAGGGGTACAATACAAACCGCGACATTGAGGAAACCCTGGAGATCGGCTGGAAATTGCTCTCCATTTTGCCGCGCAGCGAATTGAAGCGTATCAAAGACGCCTTCCTCGATGAATATTACGACAAAGCAAAGGAGCAGCGTGAGCGGGAGGCATAATCCGCCGCGCAGCCGGACAGAAAGGGGGAGACATCTTTGGCGGCAACCCATGTAAACCCGACGCGGATGGAGCTGACGCGCCTGAAAAAGAAGCTGGTCACAGCCACGCGGGGCCACAAGCTCCTAAAGGATAAGCGCGACGAGTTGATGCGCCAGTTCCTGGATCTGGTGCGGGAGAACAAGGCCCTGCGCGAGAAGGTGGAGGCGGGCATCGCCGCCGCCAACCAGAATTTTGTGTTGGCGCGGGCGGGGATGCAGGCCCCGGTGCTCGATGTGGCGCTGATGACGCCGAAGCAGGAGGTCTTTTTGGAGTGCAATGCCCGCAATGTGATGAGCGTGGAAGTCCCGGTGTTTACCTATCAGACCCGGACTTCCGACGCAAACGACATCTATTCCTATGGCTTTGCCTTTACATCCAGCGATTTGGATGCAGCGGTGAAGTCCTTGGCGGACATTTTGCCCGACATGCTGCGCTTGGCAGAGGTTGAGAAATCGTGCCAGTTGATGGCGGCGGAAATTGAAAAGACTCGCCGGCGTGTCAACGCGCTGGAGCATGTGATGATCCCGCAGATGCAGGCGAATATCAAGTATATCACCATGAAGCTCGATGAAAACGAGCGCAGTACACAGATTCGTCTGATGAAGGTCAAGGATATGATGTTGGAACAGGCGCATCATTACAGCGAGCATGTGCCCGAACCAGCTTGATGAAAATGCGATAATAAGGAAAAAGCGGATGCAATACCCGTATTGCATCCGCTTTTTTCGGTGGGAGGACTGGCGTAAAAGCTAAAAATAGGTCAATAAAATTCACATATAGCAAAAAATTGAGAATACAATCGAGTGAGTGACAAAACAAGAGGGGAGTCACGCTTTTTGAGTGCGGCGCGCTTTATTATGGATTTGAAATTCACACGAAAATGATATACTATTTATAAAATGGGTTTTAATAAATTTTAGTTAAGATTTAGGTGAAAAGTATTATTTGGAAGCAAGGGAAAGAATGTAAAGCCGTATATTGCGCAATGCGCATAAATGGCGGGGCGGATTACCGTGAAGTTTTATCTTTGGATAAGAGCAGGAAAGAAAGATGAAAAAACTTGTTGCTCTACTGCTGTCGTTTGTTTTGTTGCTATCGTTGGCAGCTTGTACTGGCAATGTCTTTGGAAAAAATGGCGGAGAAAATTCGGATGGCCTTCAGGCGGATGAGGAATTATCTGATGTAACTGTACCTGCTCCTTTTTTTGATGGCATGACAGAAGATAAAATCGAAAAGAAAGTAAAAGAAAACGGGTATAGCGGTTATGTCATGCATGAGGATGGCTCTGTCACCTATACAATGACAAAAACCAAACAAGATGAGATGCTCAAGAAAATTAAGAAACGTATGAACGATACCATTAAGAATGTGCTACAGGGCCAGGATGCGGTGGATTCGTTTGTATCGATCGATTATACAGATGATTATTCTGAAATAAATATCCATGTAAATGCTGATAAATATACAAAATGGGATGATTTGTATGCATTTACTTTCTATATGACCGGAGCCTACTATCAATCTTTTATGGGGATAGAATCCGGCAAGATTGATACGGTTGTCCGTTTCATTGATAGCGACACAAAAGAAGTTTTGCATACGGATTCTTACAAAGACTATGTAAATGATCCGGGTTCTTCTGAAGATCCGGATCATTTGAACGAGAGCAGTGATATTGAAAAGGACACGACAACCCCGCTTGCTATACAAGAGCATGTGGTTGTGTCCGATATTTATGAGGCCTTTGTTGATTACGCACAGATAACTTCCGATGTGGTACCGCCGGTTCCTGGAAGTTGGTATTCCCATTATCAAGCAGAAAACGGGAAAGCCTATATTGATGTTTGTGTTGGATATAAGAACTTGTCAACTCGAAACCAACGTGCGGATGAAATTATAGATGCAACGCTACTTTATGGCGGAAAATATCAATATACCGGTTTTTCTATAGTTGAAGAGCGAAACCGTAGTGATTTTACGTACTCCAATATTACAGACATTTCACCACTAAGCATGGAATATTTGCATTACCTGTTTGAAGTTCCCGCTTCAGTACAAACATCGAACGGTTCTTTGGTCGTGTTGATGAATATTGGCAGAAATCAATATCGCGTTGTTGTTCGTGAGGGCGAGGACGGTGAGGTCGATTCCCCCAATGGAAATGCGGTAGCCAAAACGAGCGGCGAAGTAAAGACAGACGAAATTGTAGCCGTAATGAACGACTGTGAGTTCTATGTAGATTATGCCAATATTACGAATGATGTAAAGCCCCCACAGCCTGGGGAGTGGTATTCGCATTATGAGGCGGATGCTGGAAAGGTATATGTAGATTTTTGTATAGCATACAAAAATTGGAAAACTGAAAGTATAGGGGCTGAAGATATATGTTCTGCGACTCTTACTTATGCCGGGAAATATAAGTACAGCGGCTTCTCTATGGTTGAGAAAGAAAGCCGCGGTGACTTTACCTATTCCAACATCACAAGCATTGCGCCGCTGACTACGGGATATTTGCATTATCTTTTTGAAGTTCCGGAAGAAGTAGCAACAAGCAATGGGTCTGTAACAATAACATTCACAATTAGCAATAATACTTACTCGTACACAGTGAGGTAACGTTTTCATTCATAGAAGGATATTCCTTAATAGGGCGGCTATTTCAACCGGAAGTAGCTGCCCTTATTGTCATCGGAACCCGTTTGCCCAGCAAGTGTAAGTGCCTTTTATAAAATAACAAGGGAGGACGCCCGATGCACAAAAGGCCGGGCGTCCTCCTTGTTCAGATGTATGTATCGTCCAAGGACCTCACAAAGAACCGCTTTATTTCTCCTTGATCTCGCCGTTCCGGTACGCTTTCAGCAGTTCGGTGAGCTCTTCGATCTGTTGGGCGACCTGCTTGCCGTTGTCCGTATCGCCAACGGTTAGGCGGCGGGGCATAATCTCCACAATCTGCATCGTGGGGGCGTTTTTGGAAAAATCCTGTTTAGCAAGCTCATACGGCTTATGCTGCGCCAGCGCCAGATGGTGGGAATTGTAGATCAACGTATAGCCGCCAATGCCGGTCTGCTTCTGATAGGCTTTGGAAATGCCGCCGTCGATGATAAACAGCAGGCCGCCGGCTTTGATGGGGCTTTCCCCCTGCCGGATCTTCACCGGCACATGGCCGTTCACAATATGGGAATGCGCCGGGTCCAGGCCAAATTCCCGCAGGATTTTCTCGCACGTTTCGCGCTGTTCGATCAGATTGTAATAGGGGTTGCGCGCCTCGGTGTGCGTCTCCGGCTCCAAAATAAAATACCGTTCAAATGCGGCCATTTTGCTTTTGCCAAACAGCGGGGATTTGGGCCCGCACCAAAGATACCAGAGGAAGTCGCTCGCATTGCGCTGCTCTTCCGACCCGGGCGCTGCGAAATATGCGCGGCGCACCTGCGTGTCGATATAGTCCAAGTACTCCTTGCCGGAAAGGGTTATATCCCCGATGGATACCGTATCAAATTCCCCATCTTCCGTCATCAAAATGCAGCCGTGATACAGCAGATTGGAGTTCACACATTTGTACATGCTGCCATGCGAATAGAGGAACCGGATATGCTTGCGCAATTTCTCGCTGTGTGAGAACGAGAGTGCCAGTGTGTGGATCAGTTCTTCCTCCGCGGGCGTAAGCTCCAAAGGATGCTCTGGCGAAACCGTGGGGAAGAGGCGGTCGGTCAACGGGTAGGTGGTTTCCCCAATGGTGATGGTGCCGTTCTGGAAATCAATTTTATCCAGCAAAACCCGGTCTTCCATATGGTACTCCGGATGCCGGGCGATCAATTGGCCCTCCAGCTTGAATTGGATGATGGCAATGGCCTTGTGCATCTTTGCTGCCAGCGGGATATCCACCGGGTCGTAGGTGTTTTCGTCCAGAATGTGCGGGGTGAAGATGGTGCAGGGGTCGTCCTGATAGACTTCCGCTGCAAACATGGATAGCGCGCGCAGGTTGATGCCATAGCCGTCCTCCAATAGGTCGAAATTGTTGTAGCTGATGCCAAGCCGGACCACATTCGCAACCAGCGCCAGATTGCCTGTGGCCGCGCCCATCCAGGAAACGTCGTGGTTGCCCCATTCGATGTCCACATCGTGAAAGCCCATCAGTTCGTCCATCACCAGATCGGCATGCGGTCCGCGGTCGAAGATATCGCCGATGATATGGAGCATGTCGATGCTGCATTGGCGGATCAGGCGGCTGATGGTGATGATGAATTTTTCCGCCATGCCCGTGCGGGTGATGGAGTGGATGATCTCACCGTAATATTGCTCTTTGGTGTCCTCCGTGTCCGCATGGAGCAATTCGTCGATGACATAGGCGAAGGTTTCCGGCATCTTTTTGCGGACCTTGGAGCGGGTGTATTTGGAGGCAACCGTTTTGCATACCTGTACCAGGCGGTAAATGGTGATTTCACACCATTCGCAGTAGGAATCGTCCCCTGTATCCTTTTGGGAGAGCACCTGCTCCGGGGCGTATACCAGATTGGCGAGCTCTTCCCGCTCGCGCAGGCTCACCGATTTTTGGAACAGCCATTCGATTTTATCCCGGGTGATGCCGGAGGCGCTGTTTAACAGATAGCCAAACGCTTCGGATTCGCCATGCAGGTCGCTGAAAAAATACTCTGTCCCCTTGGGCAGGCAGAGGATTGCATTCAAATTGATGATTTCAGAAGCAGCAGCGTCGGCATTGGGGTATTCCCGTGCCAACAGGCGCAGATAATGCGGATCGGTCATAAACATCCACCTTTCCGGTCTTTTTTCTCATGCTACCACAGGCTGGAAGCCGGTGCAAGCCCTTTCCCGATAGATTGGGAAAAATTAACAGAGGCGCTCCCTGTTCGTGGAGGAGAAGAGGGCATCCGCCCGCGGTTTGCCGTTGGGAAGGGCGGGCTCCAGGAATTCGGTCATATTTTCCCAATAGCGTTTGGGCATATGGGTCATGCGGCATTTGGGGTTGTACCGCCCTTCAATCCCAATGGTATGGTAAAACTGTTTCCAAAGGGCGCGGAATTGCCGTTCCGTTTCATCCGGCTCTTCCAACGAAAAATGTTCCATGGGGATGATCGCATCCTGGCCCGGGCGGTGGACCAGCGCCATGTGATGGGTCTTGTCATAGATCAAGAAGGTTTCCGCGTTGAAACGGCTGCTGAAATGCTCCAGGATTAAAGGAAGCACGCGGTTTTTCGGGGTGATGATGGCGGCCAGCGTGCCGTTTTGCTCGGAAAAGCGGAGAAACCCGGTCAATAGATGGGCCTCATGGCCAGCGGAAAAGGCCGCCTTGCGCAGCGTGCTGACCGTATCGTCGGCAAGCCAGCTCGTGACCTGCGCGCCATGCCGGTACCCCATGCGGATAAAGCGGTAGAGCAGGCGTTCCCGTTCCGGAAGGCAGGTGAGGAAACCGGTTTCCACCAACTCGCGGGCTTCCGGGGAGATTTTGCGGGAGAGGGATGTGTAGACGCGCTCCGCACGGTCAGGATCGGTTCCAATCCATTTTTCCGGGTATAAGGACACCTGTGCTTCTTCCTCGGGCAGAATTTGCACAGGGACCTCCCGCCTGATATAGCTTTCAAAAACACAGCAAAGAAAGCCGTCGAAGCTTCCGTCGTAGCGATAGGCAACCATGGTCAGGCCTCCTTTTGGGCAAGTTCCGGAAAGGCAACCGGCGCTTGTGGTTCTGTCGTGGGGGATGGGGTGAAAAAGGAGAGCTGTTCCGGGACATCCTGTGCCGCAAGTTTCTGTTTTTCCTCGGAGATCAGGGCGCGCAGGACGCTCTCTGGGGTAAAGCGCAATCCCTCCCGCATCTTTCCGGAACAGGTGATGAAATACTGCGCGCGCTTTAAGACCACGCCGATTTTTTTCAGGCCGTCGAAGTCGAGGGAACGGCAGCGGCGCGCCGCCCGGATACGCTGGGCGCTGCGCACGCCGATCCCTGGAACGCGCAATAGCATCTCATACGGGGCGGTATTGATTTCCACCGGGAACTGTTCCATATGGTTGACCGCCCAACCGCATTTGGGGTCCACCAGGGGGTGGAAGTTTGGATGATGGATGTCCAAAAGCTCGTCGGCGGTGAAGCCGTAGAAGCGGAGCAGCCAATCCGCCTGGTAGAGCCGGTGTTCCCGTAGAAGCGGCGGTTTTGTCCCCTTGGGGGGCAGTAGGGCATTTTCCGAGACCGGCATATAAGCGGAGTAAAAAACACGCCGCAGGCCATACTTCCTATAAAGCCCCTCGGTCAGGCGGAGGATATTCCAGTCAGTGTCCGGGGTGGCGCCGATAATCATCTGTGTGCTCTGGCCGGCAGGGGCGAATTTCGGCGTACTGCGGTACCGTATCAAGTCGTGGCGTGTCTCCTGGATTTTGCCTGCGATCAGGCCCATCGGCTGTAGGATGGAACGCTTCGATTTGTCCGGCGCAAGCAGCTTGAGACTGCGCTCGGAGGGCAGTTCGATATTCACGCTCATACGGTCCGCGAGCATCCCGAGAAGCGTCAGGAGCCGGTTGTCCGCACCGGGGATGGCTTTGGCATGGATATACCCCCGGAATCCGTATTCCTCCCGCAGGAGGCGCAGGGTTTGGATCAACAGCTCGCAGGTGTAGTCGGGGTTTTTGACGACAGCAGAGCTTAAAAATAACCCTTCGATATAATTGCGCCGGTAAAACCCAATGGTCAGGTCGGCCAGTTCGCGCGGGGTAAACGTTGCCCGGGGCGTATCGTTGGACCGGCGGTTTATACAATATTGGCAATCATATATGCAAGCGTTGGTCATCAGCACCTTCAATAAGGAGATGCACCGCCCGTCAGATGCAAAGCTGTGGCAGATGCCCATTTTCACAGCGCTGCCCAGTTTTCCTTTTTTCCCGCCGCGGTCGATCCCGCTGGAGGTACAGGCCACGTCATATTTGGCGGCGTCGGTCAGGATGGTCAATTTTTCAATGGTTGTCATAGAAAACCCTTCTTATAAACATATGTTCGATACAAACAGTATAAGGAACTTTTCTGCCAAAGTCAAGCGGAAATTGCAACCATTGCCGATTTGCGTTATAATTTTAGAAACAAACCGATTGGACAGGTTCTGTTTTGCAAAACTCCATGGATGGTTTTGATCGGATTCCTGTCCAAACATTCGGAAGGAGAAATCAAGATGGGCGATAAGGCAGAGAGGGCAAAGGCCCTCTTTCTGGAAGGATACAATTGCACACAGGCGGTGGTCGGCGCTTTTGCGGAAGAGATCGGCATGGATTTTGACACCGCCGTCCGCTTGGCCTCCGGCTTTGGCGGGGGTATGGGACGCTTGCGGCAGGTATGCGGCACAGTCTCGGGCATGGTGTTTGTCGCAAGTGCGAAACTTGGCTACACGGACCCAAAGGCCAAAGTGGAAAAGAAAGAGCTCTATCAGGAGATTCAACGGCTGGCGGAGTGCTTCCGCAAGGAAAACGGCTCGATTGTGTGTGCGGAATTATTGGCAGGGGTCAAGGACGCAGACAATTCCCCGGTTCCAAGCGAACGGACAGCGGAATACTATAAAAAGCGCCCATGCCCGGAGTTGGCAGCATGTGCGGCGCGGATTTTGGAGGACTGCGAATGGATACGGTGACGCTCTATCGGATCAATTGTTACCATGCCCCGCGCGAGGAGTTGATCGGAGAGAGTTTTTCTCTGGTGCCCTGGGATGAAGACGACGCCACCATGAAGGGCGAGGACGACGGGGGAAAAGATTATGAATTGCCAAAGGGCTATGAATTGAGTGCAGAGGACGGCGTGCCGGTGATTTTGAATCCGGATGGGCAACCCTGCGGTTTGCAGGGGCACAACGGATGCCCGCTGTTGATCGACGAGGCGAAAAAGCTTGCGATTTTGATGGAGCGCGATAAGAAGATTCTGCGCCAGAGGGAACTTGCCCATCTGACCCGCGCACAACTGGCGGAGCGGTTAGAGGTTTCACAAGCGTTGCTGTATCAATGGGAGCACTGTGAAGTGGAGCCGGATGTCCGCACGCTGAAGCGCATCGCGGATATTTTGCAATGCGAGATCTTGGAATTGATCTAAACCGAGGCTACGTGGAAATTCATAACGACAACGAAACATAAAAGGAAGCTGCGGAGGATGTTCCTTCGCAGCTTCCTTTTATGTTTTTTTAATAAATTCTGTATGGCAAACCGGGCAGGTAATCTGAATTTTCCCTTTTCCACGCGGAACGCGCAGTGTACTTTTGCAATTGGGGCATTTGTAATACCGATGGGTCTTGGAATCCTTGAACCGGGCCTTTTTCTTCTGAAACCAGCTTTTAATGGGATTCCAGAACGCTAAAAATTTGAGGTTTTCCTGGTAGCGTCTTGCTGTGTTGCGAGAAAGCATACGGAATAGGCACAAAATTAAAACGGCCAGCGCAAACAGGCGGAAAATCCATAGGCCAGTAAGAGGGGCAAAGAAAATGAGAATCAGATAAACAATCAGTAAAGCAACCCCCAACTGATCCGGGCCGTACCGCCCTATCATAAACCTTCTCAACCAATCCAAATTGTGAACCTTCTCTCTTGTGGAAATTCTGTATCCATTAGTCTAAACGTTTCACAGGGCGATTTCAATACGAATTTGTAAACAATTTGACAATTTTGGATTTTGACCGGTTACCCACTATATTCTATATAATATTATCAAATAAAAAATTTTTTCAAGAAAATTTTATCAGAACTATTGCATTATATATTGATGAAATATATAATAACAACTGGAAACGTTGGTTGAAATTAGGTAACCTATCTAATATCGGGGACGCTTCTTTTTTTGTGGCAAAAATTTTGTGCGTTGTATGCACAGATTTTTTAATGTTCTTTAGAAAGGGGCCTGATAGCGAAACGGTTCTGAACCTGGCGGAGAGGTCCGCGCAGGTGTTCTTTTGGGAGAGAAAAAATGTATGTTTTGAGAAGGAGGATCCAAGTGAAGAAAGAAAGAAAAAAGCAAGCTAGAAAAACCATATCTTTGGTTCTGGCATTTGCCTTGGCTTGCACGACGTTCAGTGGATTAAGTACCATTGGTTCCGCTGTCCCGGTCAATCCGGCGTTCCAGGGAGAAGAATGGTACGACCAGCTGACGACGTATGAAGTGAACCGGGAGCCTGGCCATTCGCTGTTTACTCCGTATGAGAGCGCGGAAAAGGCTCTGGAAAACGAGGCGTCCGCTTTGGACGAGGACGAGCCCTCTGCTTATTACCAAAAGCTGTCTGGGAAAGAATGGGATTTTGCCCTGGTGACCACCCCGGCAGAGGCAAAGGAGAAGGATGAAGCTTGGTTGGCCGAAACGCTCAGCGCAGAGGACCAGGCAGCATTCAACAAAGAATATGTGCCGCAGAGCTGGCAGACATACCGCGACGAGCGCGGGGACTTCAAATACGATTCCCCGATCTATACCAACCAGTCTTATCCGTGGCAGAATTTCGAGTCCAGAAACGATTCGGCTAACGGATATGCCGCAACGGTTTACAACCCGGTGGGCTATTACCGCACCACCTTTGAAACGCCTGAGAGCTTTGAAGGCCGTCAGACTTTCATCACCTTCGAAGGCGTGGAGTCCGCCTATTATGTCTATGTGAACGGCCAGGAAGTTGGCTATTCCGAAGATAGTTACACGGCGCACGATTTTAACATTACGCCGTATCTGCACACAGACGGAACCCCGAATACGTTGGCCGTGAAGGTATTCCGTTGGTCCGACGGAAGCTTCCTGGAGAACCAGGACTTCATCCGTCTGAGCGGTATTTTCCGCGATGTTTCCATTTATTCCAAGGACAATGTGGAGCTGCGCGATTTCTTCGTACATACCACGTTGGACAACACAGAGGACGCTGTCAATTCGGACGCGACGCTGGCTCTGGACGTAGACGTCAGAAGCCTGAGCCCGGAAGTGTCCGGCGATTACAATGTTACGGCAACCCTCTATGATATGGACGATCAGGCGATCACCTCCATGGAGATCCCGGTCAACGGCGTGGAAGCCGCTCCGGAGAACTTCGAAGAGCGGATCGACACCACCGGCACCCGTGCAACGGGCAGCATGAAGGTGGAAAATCCGAAGAAGTGGTTCGCAGATACGCCGAACCTCTATAAGCTGCTCATCGAACTGAAGGACAGCGAGGGCAATGTGATTGAAACCGCTTGCCAGCGCGTTGGCTTCCGCGAGATCGATAAGGTGATTATCAACGAAGACAATCAGCAGCAAATCCAGATCAATGGAGAAAAAATTGTCTTCCGTGGTGTGAACCGCCACGAATCTGAGATGAACACAGGCCGTGCGCTCAGTAAGGAAGAAATCATCTCGGATTTGAAGATGATGAAGCAGTTCAATGTCAACGCCATCCGCACCTCCCATTATCCGGAGAATAAGCTTACCTATGAGCTGGCGGACGAGCTGGGCCTGTATATCTGTGCGGAGGCAAATATTGAATCCCACAGCGACCTGCCTTCTGCAAATCCCGTGTTTAACTCGATGGTTCTGGATCGTACACAAATTATGGTGGAGACGCTAAAGAATCATCCGTCCATTGTGATCTGGTCGCTGGGCAATGAGGCTACCTATGGAAGCTCCGGAACGAACCGTGATGATTACTGTTTCCGTATTTCCTCCAATTGGATCTTGGAGCGCGATCCCAGCCGTATTAGAAAATACGAGCGCGACAACAAGGGCTATAACATTGATACGGAAGACCCGATGGATACAGATTACCGTGAGCAGTGTTTGGTAGACGTTTATAGCGTGCAGTATCCGGCACAGGGCGGCGCAACTGGCTATGCACAGAATACGAATAATAAGATTCCGTATATCTGGTCGGAATATGCGCATTCCATGGGCAACGCGTTGGGAAGCTTTGATGAGTATTGGAAAGAAGTCCGCAACAATGTAAATGTGCAGGGCGGCTTTATTTGGGACTGGATGGATCAGTCGATCCTGACCCGTTTCCCGAAGAATGTGGATTACCGCCAGCTGCAGGATTCCAAGACTGGCTTGATGAGCACCACGCAGATCATGGATATGGAAGAAGCGTTCGGCGAAGGACGCGACGGCACTTTGGCCTCTCAGTCCCCGATCTTTATGCCGGCTGACGAGCAGCTGAATGCCAACAGCACCGAAGGCCTCACTTTGGAAGCTTGGGTAAAGCCCAATTCCATGCCTTCTGGCGACCAGGCGATTATCTCCAAGGGTGACGGCAGCTATAACCTGAAATATAGCGCAACGAATGGCAGCCATCTGGAATTGTTCGTCAACGGTTGGAGTGCAGGCACCTTAACGGTTAATCTCCCGGACGATTATGTCGGGGAATGGCATCATCTGGTAGGTACTTTGGATGCGAACGGCGTTTACACCATCTATATTGACGGCGAGGCAGCCGGAAGTAAGACGGTCAACGTCTCCAAGCCGTATGATAATTCTCTGGACTATGGCATTGGAATTGGCAATGACCCGCAGTACACCAGCAGAGCATTTGACGGCCTGATCGACAGTGCCCGCGTTTACAATCGCGCGTTGACTGCGGAGGAAGTGGCAAATGCCTATGCAGGAAACGGGATCCCGGTCTCGGACGGCAGCGTTGTCTTTGCAACCGATTTTGCAGAGGAAAATCTCCCGGTTACCGGCGGCACCAATTATCCGGAAGAGGGTTACTTCTGGGGCTACGGCGGCGACTGGATCGACGCGTCGGTCAACGATAACTGGTTCTGCGGCAACGGCGTTGTCTTTGCAGACAGAACGCCCAGCCCGAAGCTCTATGAAGTCAAGAAGGTTCATCAGGAAGTCAGCTTCTATGATGACGGCAATATTGAAAATGGCGATGTCCGCGTTGTAAATGAATTTTTAAATACCAATCTGGATCAATATGACATCACTTGGGAGCTCAAGGAAGACGACACCCTCATCAACAGTGGCACGTTGGATCTTTCCACAGCCCCGCAGGAAGAGGAAACCGTTCACATTGATCTGGGAATCAATCCGGAAACCATCAAAGAAAATTCCGATTATCTGCTCAACTTCAGCGTGAAGTTGAAGGAAGCAACCTCCTGGGCGGAAGCAGGCCATGAAATTGCGTACGAGCAGTTCGAGCTGGAATTTGATCCGGCGGTCAAGGCGGAAGCGCTGAACGTGAGCGGCATGAATCCGTTTACCTCGGTCGAAGGGCTTGAGGACGAAGCAGATGTATTGAAGGCATCCGGCGTGACGGATCAGGGCCAGGAGTTTAGCTTCACCCTGAACAAGACCAACGGCGTGATTGAGAATTATACGGTCGACGGAAGAACCCTCATCGAAAAGGGCCCGATCCTGAACCTGTACAGAGCGACGATCGACAACGACGGCAACATGGGACAGGATCTCAAGAACATCTTTGATACGATGGTAGACCCGCAGGTGAAAGTTTCCATCCCGACCGCGAAAGACACCAAGGATAAGGTAATCATGGTATCCCTCAAGGGAGACCTGGGCATCAATGCGGCGAACCAGGTGGACTATAAGTTCTACAGCAATGGCGAAATTGTTGTGACAAACAGCCTGCTGCCGAACGCAAGCCTTGGTAACCTGCCGCGCTTCGGCATGAAGATGGAAGTCAATTCCGACCTTCAGAATATGGAATACTTTGGACGCGGCCCGGTTGAAAACTACAGCGACCGCAACAGCGGTTCGCTCGTCGGCGTATACAACACCGATGAAAACGGCAACAAGTTGACCGTTGATGGCCAGGAATTCAAGTATCTCCATCCGCAGGAGTTTGCAAACCGCACGGGCGTCCGTTGGACTTCCCTGACGGACGACAACGGCAACGGCCTGATGGTCGCCGCAGAGGATACCATGGAATCCGGTGCGACCCGGTATCAGCCGGAAGCGATGGGCATCGGCAACCGCAACTCCAGTGCGACAGCTCCCGGAAGACACATCTATCAGATCGAAAAGAGCGACAATATCGTCTGGACGTTGGATTATATGCAGAGAGGCCTCGGCAACAACAGCTGCGGCGGCACCACGGCCCTGCCGGCCTTCCAGGTCCCGAACAACCAGAATTTGACGCATTCCTTCCGCATCATCCCGATCACCAGCGATACGGATAAGATGGCGGAGAGCAACCTGGACTTTGATACCATCTTCAACGTGATCGATAAGGTTACGATCAACGGCGCTGAGATGGTGAGCTTTGATCCGGTTAAGACCGATTATAAGATGTCTTATTTGGAGGGCTCGTTTGTTGGCGTCCCGCTGATCGAAGTGGAAAAGACGTCTGAAGACGCTGGCACTGTGGAGATTCAGCAGGCCGAAGGCGTTCCGGGCACGGCGGTGATCACTGCGACCGACAAGTATGGCGTGACCAAAACTTATACGATCAACTTCACGGAAACCACCAGCGCCTATGCAGGCGATATGTCCTGGATGGTGAGCGAATGCGGTTGGGGAGATACCCAGATCGACCGTTCCATCGACGGCAACCCGCTGAAACTGACGGTTGACGGCCAGGAAAAGACCTTTGCAAAGGGCATTGGTACCCATGCGACCTCCCGCATTGTCATCGATATTTCCGGTAAGGGCTATACCCGCTTCCAGGCGATGGTCGGCGTTGACCGTGAACAGTATGGCAATGCCAATTCCAGTGTTGAGTTCAAAGTTTACTTTGATAATGACAGCGCAAATCCAGTATTTGAGAGCGGCACGATGCGCTCCACAACAGAAGCAATGCCGGTGGATGTAGAAATCCCGGTAGATGCGAAGACGATTACCCTGTATGTGGACGAATTGGGCGGCAACGGCAATGACCATGCGGACTGGGCGGATGCACAGTTTGTCTGCAATGCAGCAGAGCCTGTGATCGAATCCATCCAGAATCCGGAGAAGGTCACTGTTGAGACGGGCACCAGCTTTGAAGAGCTGTCTGCTAAGCTCCCGACTCTGGTAGCGACCATTCTGGATAGTGGCAAAGTTGCATACCTGCCGGTCACCTGGGAACAGGGCGACTATAACGGCGATGTAGCGGCTACTTATACGCTGAATGGTACGATGGAAGTTCCGGAAGGCGTCATCAACAACGCTGGACAGCCGGCGATCGAGGTAGAAGTTTCTGACGAGACGCCGACCCCGAGCCCGTCCAAGCTGGTTGTGAACTACAACAGCGCGAACGTGAACCTCACCATCGACGGCGAGCCGCAGAAACTGGCGGACCTCCTTGGATCCTATCGCAGTGATGCAGAAGCCGGCACGGAGCTGGAGCTGGTCTTCAAGCCCGCAGTGGATGGCCGTGTGATCCAATCTGTGACAATCAACGGCGAAGAGGATGAGACCTTCACCGGCGGCACCGAGTATGTCTACAACCTCACGGTTGGCGAAGAGGACGAAGTGGTCGATATCCACTTCAATGTCACCGACAGAACCGTTCTGAACAGCGTGATCGAATATGCAAACGATTTGGTTGAGCAGGGTGTTCTGGAGGATGAGGACCGTCTGGAAGCTGTGAAAGAACAGTTCAAGACCTGCCTGGATGCAGCTGTTGCCGTGCAGGAAGACTATTCTGCAACGCAGGACGAAATCAATACAGCATGGTCCGATTTGCTGGATGCAATCCATGTGATCGACTTCAACAAGGGCGACAAGACCGAACTGGATGCCCTGATCGCAATCGCGGAGCAGCTGAAAGAAGACGGCTTCACCAGCAGCAGCTGGGCAGAGTTTGAGAAAGCTCTGGAAGAAGCCAAGAAGGTCAGCAGCGACGAGGACGCTATGGAAGATGAGATCACGGAGGTTTATGATGCACTTTATAATGCGATCGTAAACCTGCAGCCCATCTCCGAGAAAGATCAGCTGAGCATGGTCATCGCAGAGGCGAGGGAAGTCCTGGATAACCTGGATGAATACAGCAATGTTCAGGAAGAAAAGGACGCTTTGCAGGATGCGTATGACACAGCAGTTGCTGTTTACGAGAACGAAGAGGCAACGCAGGACGAGGTAGCAGAAGCAACGTTGAATCTGAACGCAGCTTTGGCAGTGATGCGCCGCGTACCGAGCAGAGATGCCCTGGCAGAGCTCGTGAATGAGATGAGCAACAAGGATCTGAGCAAGTATACCTCCGCTTCTGCTGCAGCGTTTAGAACCGCTTTGCAGGAAGCAAATGCGGGATTGGCAAATCCGAACCTCACGGAAGAAAAAGCAAAAGCTTTGATTGAGGGCCTTGAGACTGCGGAAGAGAACCTGAAGACCGTGTCCAAGGGCAGCGGCTCCGGTTCTTCCTCCACCTCTAATAGACGGCCTACAGCCAGCACGTCCGGAGAAGGCACAGCTGTAGCGGTGTCGAATGGGGCTTCTGCTGTTGCGAAGGCAGCATCTGTTGTTTCGGATACTACCATTAACTTCACGATGAAGAGAGGCAGCGCGTACTGCTTCAAGATGACGGTTGTCAATGGCAGCAACCTGACGCCGAGCTTTACCGTTGGCAACGGCAATGTGCTGAAAACCCAGTTCGTGGCGAAGGTTGGCAATGACTACTACTACAGAGTGTATGCCACCGGTACGCCGGGCCAGAGCACGGGCGTTTATACGACCTTGCCGGGCCAGAACGCTGTGAAGCATTGCACCGTAACGGTCGGCTAATTGCTTCCATAGGCGCAAATGACCGTTATGCGTCTGATTGACGAATCAAAAGCAGGGGAAAAGCTTCCTCCCCTGTGAATATTAAGGACCCAGCCCCAGGAACTTCCTGGGACTGGGTCCTTGTTTTTTGCCGCATATCTCCAGATAGCAGCTTTTTCTCCCTGTATGGCTTTCGCCTGTACTTGTGGGATCTCCCCCGATATAGGGAAGGCAAAGCGTATAATAAGCGGATTATGTAGCTTTTGCCATTGGCGTATGCCAGCCAGAAAGTCCCCTTTTCCTTTAGCAAAAGTTTTCAGCTTACAGTTTTTCTTGTCAAATTGTGTTGATTCGCTTAAAAAAAGTATCTATAATAAGACAAAGATAGCAAAAGGAACAAAAATCATGCCTTTGATTGAGAATCATAGAAACATTTAATTGTTAGAAATTGGAGAAAAAACATGAAATATTTTTTTGCAACTTTGAGTGCCGTCTTTGTTTTGTTGCTGGTGATGGTGGGGTATACATACGTATCCGCAGCGCTTCCAGAGGAAAATGTTGCAGTTTTGGACGAACCTAAGGCACATATCCAGCTGATTACACAGAATTCCAACGAACACTTCTGGTCTACCTTCAAGCGAGGGGCCCAGGATGCCGGCGTGGAGCAGAATGTCTATGTAGAATTTGCCGATGTGTCTGCGAAAGATCCAGGATTGATTGCCGAGGCGGCAGAGCAGGCGGTTTATTCGGCGGTGGATGGCCTAGCCCTACAAGCAGCGGATGAAGAACGCACAGCGGAGGTGCTGCAACAGGCAGAACGCGCGCAAATCCCGGTTTTAACGTTTGAGAGCGACCTTTTCCCAACAACGGATATCCCGACTGTTGGGTCGAATAGCTATGATGCGGGATATTCTTTGGGCAGGATGGCCGTGCAAGCCTGCGATGGGAAGGCAACGGCGGTGATTTTGGTAGAGAGCGCTTTGGAAGATACCCCCTCTTCCTCGCGGAATTTAAAAGTGCAGGGGATTATGAATGCCCTTTCCGATACCCCGGGGATTGAGGTTGCACAAGTTTATCCTGTCAATGTTGAACATTTCGAGGTGGAAAAATCGACCAACGAAATTTTGGACGAACGCCCCGATGTGGACCTGATCTTGTGTACTGGTGAAACCAGTACGCCAGGGGTGGCCCAGGTGCTTGTAGATGCGAACCGGGTAGGGGATATCTGTGTAATTGGATATGGGGCTATGCCGCAAACACTCGATTATATTGAACGCGGGGTTATTTACGGCTCTGTGTGCCCGGATGCCTATCAGATTGGCTATCAATCAGTCAAACAGCTCTGCCGGATGCTGGATGGGGAAACTGTGAGCAACTCGCTGAACACGAGCATGTACACGGTTACGGCAGATAATTTGGAAGAATTTCGGGAACAGACGGCACAACAAAATGTGGATTGAAGGAGGTGCATACCGATGAGGCTGCCCAGCAGTATTCGTTATCAAACAAAGCTGGTCGCATTTCTGCTGCTATCCATTGGCATCACGATGCTGGCAGGTTTATATTCCTACCTGTCGATTCAAAATTTAATGGATGATAGTGTCGAAACATTTCAAAAGAATTATCAGCTAGCAAATGCGTATCGGGAAGTTGAGTTGATGCAAAAGGAATTCGAGACATATTTTTCTACCAGCAGTTCTGATAGCCTAGTCGCCTTTTATAACCACTCCGCCGCAGTGGGAAGCAACATTGAAGAGCTGCGCAAGACGGTCACTTACACAGAACGCGGCATCCATGTCAAAAACATCTCCAATATGATGGATCACTATCTCCAGTGCGCGGACGACGCTGTTCGCGCAAAGCGCGGCCGTATGGTGGATAACTATACGCAAGGGTATGCCGACACCGTCAAGGAAAACCGGTATATCACACGATATATGGAAAAAATGATGAGTACCGACTTGATTGGAAGCGCAGAACGCTATGCGGAAATCAGCCGTAATGTCGGACAAATTACGATGTTTAACAATTTGCTAATCGCTGCCGTCGCCATATTTATGACCGTTGCGATTGGTTTCTTCAGTGCAGAGATGACCAGGCCCCTTTCCCAGCTTGCCTCTTACGCGCAAGAAATTTCTGGGGGGAATTTTGACGTCCAGATCCCAGAAAACCATACCAGCCGGGAAGTAAGCGTTTTGTACCGCACCTTTCGTTTGATGGCAGCCAACATCAAGGAACATGTGGAAGAGCTCCGGCAAAAGCAGCGGATAGAAAGTGCCTTGAGCGAGCAGAAAGTCAATAACTTAAAAATGAAGACAGCCCTACGGGAATCCGAACTGCTGGCCCTTCAGTCCCAGGTTAATCCGCATTTTATTTTTAATACGATTAATATCGGCGCGCAATTGGCAATGTTACATGGGGATGATATCACCTGTACCTATTTTCAGAATGCAGCGGACATCTTTCGCTATAATCTGCGGGGCCTGGATACCAACGCAACCCTGCGCCAAGAGCTTGAAAATATCAATGCCTATATGAACCTGCTGCAAACCCGTTTTGGGGATACCGTGCAGTTTAGGCAACAAATTGAGGAAAAAACGGATCTGTTGGACTTTGTCTTACCACGCATGACCCTACAACCGCTGGTAGAAAATGCCTATATCCACGGGATCAGCGAGCGGGAGGACGGCGGTGTTATACGCTTGGCAGCCTGGGAGGAGGGCGATGAAATACGCGTAGCGGTGTGCGATAATGGAAAGGGCATGACGCCGGAGAAAATAGAGGAGTTGCTGCATGTGGACCCTGAAGAACAGGAACAAGCTTTGCGTATTCGAAAGAGCCATGTATCTGGGATCGGCGTGGACAATGTGTTGCATCGGTTGCGCCTTTTCTATGGAAGGACGGATGTCATGGAGATTACCTGTGAAGAGGGGGAAACCTGTTTCCTGCTAAAGCTTCCAAAACAAGTGATGCCCTAGGACCGTTCCGAAGAACGGTTTTTATAGTATAAATCCCAAGCGAAAGTAGGAAGGGATTAAGAAAGCGATAGGTGGGGAAATAGAATGATGAAGGGATGTGGCGACTATGTATCGGGTATTGTTGGTAGATGATGAACCGATCGCACTCGATTCATTGGAATACATGCTTCGGAAAAACCGAAAAGACATAGAAGTAGTGGGAAAGGCGCGCTCCGGGCGGGACGCTGTAGAAAAAGCGTATAATGCACGCCCTGATATTGTTCTGATGGACATCAATATGCCAGGGATTAATGGCTTGGAGGCAATCCGGCGGATTAAGGAGACAAATTCTTCCGCGCAGTTCATTATTACGACTGCTTTTGATTATTTTGATTACGCAGTGGAAGCTATGGAGTTGCAAGCGACAGAATACCTTTTAAAACCGATCCGGGAAGCCAAGTTGTTAGAGGTGATGGAAAAAGTTACCGCCCGGGTAGACGCCCGGCGGGAGCAATTGCGTAAAGAGTTGGAGATCAAAGAGAAATTTGAAATAATTGTCCCCATGATGGAAACCGGTTTTATCAACGCGCTATGTATGTTTGAAGATAGCGAAGAGGAACTACAGCGTTACCATTACCTTCTCGGCATCACAGGCAAGGGCGGCTATGTGATGATCATTGCTTTTGAAGATAAGGATAGCGGAGGCGGCAATAACCGCGTAGGGGCAGGCGTGCGGGGGCAAGCGCTCTATAGCCGCTATCGAGAGGTCCTGAAGGCGACGTGTTCCTGCATTGTTGGCCCGATTATGCTCAACCGGGTGGTAGTCTATATCTGTGAGGATGAACCCACAGATGCGCCGTTTGAACAGAAGGTTGCCGCCATAAAACTCGCAAACATGCTTTATCAACGGGTTGGGAACCTATATCCAGAGATATCCATTGGGATCGGCCGGTTCTATAGCCGCGTGGAAGAGGCGAAAAAGAGTTACCGGGAAGCTCTGCAGGCCCTTGAACTCGCCAGCGGCCATTCCAAAGAGATGAGCATTTTGCATATTGACGACGCGGTGCGCGACATGGAAGACCTCCCAGCGGATGAGGACGAGCGGTTGGAGCGCAGTGTCCTCCAAAAGACCTCGGATGGGGATTCGGCCGGGGCAGTCCTTGCATTCGAGCATCTCTATGCACATTTATGCAAAAGTTTAATGCCTGATTTTGATCGTGTAAAAAATCGCGCCATCGCCTTGGTGGTGGATTTTGGGAAACGTTGGGGAAATGTCATTGGGAACTCTTGCCCGGTATTATCCCAACTTTTAGATGCAAAAGATGCCGATACGCTCTATGATATTGAATGCCGGTTTATCCGGGATACAGCTGTCCGTATTGATTCAGGCAAGCAGAAAAAAATCGGCACCATTATTGACCGGGCAAACCAATATATTCAAGAGCATTTCCATGAGGAGATCGCGTTGGAGGATGTGGCGCGCGCCGTCAATTTGAGCCCCTACTATTTTAGCCGTTTTTACAAAGAGGAAACGGGGGTTAATTTTATTGATCGCTTGACTGCGGTGCGCGTAGAGAAGGCAAAGGAGTATTTGACGCGAACAGAATATACGGTGAAAGATGTGGCGCGTGCAGTTGGATATGCTGATCCTAACTACTTTTCAAAGTTATTCAAAAAGGTCACAAATATGACTGCGACCGAATATAAAGAATCGCGCGGAAGGAGGAACCAGTGATGCGTATAGGGAAATTTTTGCAAAGGGCTGCCGTGTTGGCATTGGCCACATCATTGCTGTTGGCCGGATGCCAAAACGAGACGCCTGTTCCTGCATCGAGTGAAGAAGAGGGGCTGCTCGTGGGTTTTTCTATGGCAACCCTCAAAGAGGACCGTTGGTTGCGGGACCGCGATATTTTCTCTGCTAAGGCAAAACAGGAGGGGATCAATGTGTTGATCTCCAATGCCAATAACGACGCGGAGCGGCAGTATGAGCAGGTGGTGGACATGGTGGAGCAGGGGGTAGACGTCCTGGTGATTGCGCCACATGACTGCGATAATTCTGCCCGGTGTGTGACATTGGCGAAGCGCGCGGGAATCCCGGTGATTTCCTATGACCGTTTGGTCAAAAATGCGAATGTGGATGTCTATATCTCCTTTGACAATTATAAAGTGGGGGAATTGCAGGGAAAAGCGATTTTGGAAGCAGTCCCAGAAGGTGGATATATCTTACTGAACGGTTCGGAGGACGACAGCAACAGCCAGATGTACTATCAGGGGTGCATGGATCAGCTCCAGCCTGCCATTGATGCAGGGAAAATCCAGGTTGAAGCCGAAACGTGGGTGCAGGATTGGCGGCGGGAAACCGCTTTTTCGTTTACCTCGGACGTACTTCGGGAAAAAGGGGACAAGATCGATGCAGTGGTCGCTGCAAACGATTCACTCGCTTGGGCGGCAATCGATGCACTTTCCGAAGCGCGGCTGATGGACCAGGTGAAAGTAGTTGGGCATGATGCGGACCTTGCCGCTTGCCAGCGGATCGTCAGCGGGACACAGTTGATGACGGTTTATAAGCCGATCCCGGATCTGGTGGATAAAACCATCGAAGCATGCAAAATTCTTGCACAGGGGAACAAGATCGAAAGTGAAAAGACGATTGACGACGGAACCTATCAGGTCCCCTACTGGATGATTGATGTCATTGCTGTAACCAAAGAGAACATGGACGATACAGTGATTAAAGATGGGTTCCATTTGAAAGAGGATGTTTACCGGCAAGAAACGTAAGAAATGAGAGAGACAGGCGCGGGTTTTTGTACCCAACGTCTGTCTTTTTTTGTTGCAATAAATTACAGAAGGGATATAAAATAGAATATTCACATAAAAGAGAATAAAAAAGAGCAAGATTTTTATTGATTTTTGGGGGATAAGAGGTTATGATTAAGACATAGAAGCTGTGAGAAGATGTACCCAATCTTTTCACAATCTAAGTAGGCCGAAAAATCGGAGATGAAGAGAAAGGAGCATGTATGAGAAAGAAGAAAGTGCTTAGCCTGTTTTTGGCGATTGTCATGGTTTTCTCCGTGATGATCGTCCCAGGGACTTCTGCCCTTGGAGCGCAGCAGGCGACGACAACAGACATCGGTGACGTAACCGATCAGACGGAAGACGGAAACATTCTGATCTTCCAGGTGGGCGGGCAGGAAGTTCGCGTAGAACTCTGCACGCCGCGCACGGTCCGTGTGCAGCTTTCCCTGGATGGACCGGACGGTTACCGGCCGGAGGACCCGCAGTACTATATGGTACAGAAAAATGAGTGGGACCCGGTGGAAAAAACCGTGACCGAAGAGGATGGTGTGGTAAAGATCCGCACATCCGAAATGGAAATCCGCGTACAGAAGAGCCCGCTTCGTATCGGTATGTATGACTTGGAGGGCAATTTGCTCAGCAAGGATGCAGACGATCAGGGCCTCTATTGGAGCGACGACGGAACCCGCGGCGTCAAGAAAGTGGAAGGAACCCAGAATGCCGGCGGTATCTTCGGCTTTGGTTCCGGAGACCATGGACGCAGGAGCAACCTCAACCGCTATGACCAAGACTTCACGGAGTTCTCCATGAGTCACGGACGTGTCATCGCGCCGTTCTTTATGAGTACGGTGGGATATGGTATCTTTCTCAATACCATTGAGAAAGACACCACGTTCTTTAAGCAGGGCGGCGGTTTTGAAACACAGGGCTATCTGGATTATTACTTTATGTATGGCCCGGACTTCAAGACCATCCTGAATGAGTATGCAGAGATCACCGGCCGTATGGAGCTCTATGGCAAGTGGGCGCATGGCTTTATGCTCTCCAAATACGGCAATGACAACGCGACGCAGGCAGAATTCCTGGAGTGGATCCACCGTCTGCGCGACGATGGATATCCGGCAGACTGCTATGTGTTCGACTACGGTTGGCGCGGCGATGTAGCAGACAATGACATCCCGCAGCACGGCGCCGGCCAAAAATGGGGCAAGCAGATGTGGAGCAACGACACGACGAAGTTCCCGGACATCGATGCTATGTTCCAAGAGGCGGACGAGCTGGGCTTCCATGTCGGCCTGCACAACAACGCTGGCACGCCGGAGGCGTCCGGCGGTGACAAGCTGTATATGCCAGAGTACGAAGAGAAGTGGGTCCAGTCCTATATGGACAGCGTGATCACAACCGGCTATGGCGACTGGTTCTGGCCGGATGAGTTCGACGTATTGGGTTCCAACACCGCCCCGACCTTCTCCTCGAAGGGTGCATATGAGGCTTGGCAGGAATACACCGTCGAGTCCCGCCCGATGTTTATCACCCGTGGCAGCTATGCGGGCCAGCATTATGCAACCGCATGGTCGGGCGACATCAACAACACCAGCGCAGAGCTTGAAAACCAGATCGGATTCAGCATTGATGCCGGGTTGATCGGCTATTGGGCGTCTTCTCATGACTTGGGAGGCTTTATGAGCCGGCCGACCGATGAGCTGTATACCCGTTGGGTTTCTGAATTTGGCGCTTGGAATGGTATCATGCGTACGCATGGACACGATGGCCGTGAGCCTTGGACCTATGACGAGACGGCCCAGGAAACATTGAAACAAAATTTGAAGATCCGTTATGCTCTGTATCCTTATGTCTATTCTCTGGCATGGCAGGGCTACAGCCAGGGCGTGCCGATCATGCGCGCAATGCTCCTGGAGGACGGCAGCCAATACAACCCGGACGCATGGGATCTCAACAAGCAGTATTACTACGGCGATTGGTTCCTCGTAGCGCCGGCATCCGCAACGACGGATACGGTTGTGAGCGTATGGCTCCCGCCGGAGACCACCTGGTACAACTACTACACCGGCGAGCGCTATGAGGGCGGCGAAATCGGCAAGACCATCCATGTAGCAGCAGCTCTGGATGAAATCCCGGTATTTGTCAAGGCTGGCGCAATCGTCCCGATGGGCCCGGATGTGAACTATGCGGATGAGAAACCGCTCGATCCGTTGACTTTGGACATCTATCCGAAGGGGACGACGACCTTTACTCTGTATGAAGACGACGGCGAGAGCCGCAGATACATCACAGAGGATGCTTACAGCACAACTACCTTTGAAAGCGTACAGGATGGCAAGGACATTTCCTTCAAGATCCATGCGCGTGAGGATCACAACCCCGACGTTTATACGCCGGACGAGCGTTCCTACAATTTGAAGTTCAACCATATCGCGGAGATCAACGGCGTGACCATCAACGGCACCTCGATTGAAGCAGCTGAATCCCTGGAAGCTTACAATGCAGCGGAGCAGGCCTATTGGTTGGATGCAGAAAACAATATCGTCTATGTGCGCACGCCGGATACGGGCGAAGAGATCAACGTAGTCCTCGATTCCAACGGCATCGTAGAGCCGGAGCTGGGCGATGAAGACGAAGGCCTCCCGCCGCCGAGCGTCAGCGACGGCGATGTCTATGAGCTGGAAGAGGCTGAGATGCTGCCCACCGCAACGGGCGAAGTGAAGCCGGACAACGAGTGGAAGGGCTACACTGGCAGCGGCTTTGCAAAGGGCTTCAAGGCAGAGGGCGACGCCATTGAGTTTAAAGTGGACGTGGAGACGGCTGGTACATACGACCTAGTGCTCCGTGTCAACAATGGCAAGAAGAATGACCCGCAGTATGACAGTTCGCCGCGAACCGGCGGCCTGTATATCCAAGGAGATAAGGCAGCGGATCTCAGCTTTGAGATCACAGATGTCTGGGGCAATACGATTGACGGCGTCAAGCAGGGCGTCTGGGTGGATTATACGTATCGCGTCGAATTAACGGCGGGCGAGAACACCATCCGGATTGTCTCGGAAGGCAGCAACCCGGGTAACTATAACCTGGATTCCATCACCTTCAACTATGTGGACACCTCTGTAAACGCCTTTAGCCAGATCGAGGCCGAAAGCGCTTCTTATCTGGAAGGTGACATCGTTGTAGCGGAAGACAGCAGCGCTTCGGATGGAAACGTCCTCTCGGCGACGGGCAACGGCGCTTGGGCACAGTTTGACGAAGTGCGCGGTTCCGGAAGGGACGGCATCTCGATCCGTGTGAAGAGCACAACCGGCGGCAGCATTGTTGTCTATGAGAACGGCGTGGGCGACAAGATCCTCGCGACGATTACACTTCCGTCCGATGGCGAATGGCACACGATCGATATTGAATCCAGAGACACAGACGCTGTGACGAGCAATATTTTCCTTTCCTTTGTCGGTGAGGAGGATATGAACTGTGATGTAGACTGGTTCAAGTTTACCACAACGCGTGAGACAATCTATGCTTACGATCAGATCGAGGCAGAGACGGCAACCGAGCGCCATAACATTGATACGTCGAGCAAGACGGTCAATGGCGAAAAGATCAATTTCTTGAATCACATTGAAAACGGCGACTGGGTGAAATTTACAGATATGAACTTTGGCAACGGCGGCGTTACTGGGTTTGAGACCCGCGTGGCGGCCGGACTGCAGGGCGGTACTGTAGAGGTACGTCTCGACTCTGAGAATGGTGCCAGAGTAGCCAAAGTAGAAATTGAAAGTACGGGCGATTGGAATACCTTGAAAGTGTTCTCCGCAGACTGCAAGGACATTAAGGGTATCCACGACGTCTATCTCAAGTTTGTCAACACAACCACAACGAATTCGATCTGCGATATGGACTGGTTCCACTTTATCCGCGACGTAGCGACGGTGAGTGCGCAGGTGGAAGGCGGTTCCGCAACAGCGACCGTGGATGCTCCCGATCCGGTAGAAGAGGGCGACCTTGTAACCGTGAATATCTCGGGCATCGAAGTCGGTAAGGAATTTGCTTCAATTTCCGCAACTACGGCGGAGGGCGATCCTGTCGAGCTGACAGAGGTAGAAGCTGGAAAAGTTTATACCTTTACGATGCCCGCCAGCAAGCATGTGGAAGTCGTTGTAACGCTCCAGGACGGCGAGAACAATGTGGAATCCGGCAGCGTGTTTGAGCTTGAAAACGCACGCGGCGATACCAGCAGTTCCAACGGCGACGGAAGCGGAAGCGTGCGTGTGGATACCGAATGGGCTGGCTATACCGGTACCGGTTATACGGCAGGCTGGAAAGCAGTTGGGCATTATGTCGAATTCGATGTAAACGTACAGGAGTCGGGCATTTACGACCTGGTACTCCACGCAGGAAATGGTAAAAAGAATGGGGCCCAATATGACAATTCGCCGAGAACAGGCGCATTGTATGTGGATGATGTAAAAGTAGCAGACTTCGCACTGGAAGTACACGACAGTTGGGGCGATTGGTTTGAGTATGCGATCGAAGATGTGGAATTGACAGAAGGCGCTCATACCATTAAGATTCGTTCCGAAGGTTCGGATAACTCCGGTAACTTCAATTTGGACTCCATGCGGTTTGATCGTGTAGGCGACCTGGAAGAAGAGCCGTCTGAGCACATGCTGACGGTCACCTTCCCGAACACCGTTGAACTGAGCATCGATGGCGAGAGCCAGACGATTGCTAACCTGATCGGCGCATATAAAGACGTCGTGATGGCGGATACCGAGCTCAATCTGACCTTCACGCCGAGAGTGGACGGCAGAGAAATTGCAGGCGTCACCGTGAACAGCGAAGCCATTGCGGAAGACAGCTTTGACGTTGCCGAATATGTCTACAGCGCGGCTATGCCGAATGCGGATACCACGATCGAGCTTGGCTTCACAGTGGTCGATAAGCAGAACCTGCGCACGACCATCGAAATTGCCGAAGGCCGGGCAGACGAAGCAGCGGAAGCCGTACCGTCCGTGAAAGAGAAATACGAAGCGGCTTTGCAGGCGGCGAAGGACGTCGAGGCAAAGAAGACCGCAACACAGGACGAGATCAACGGCGCATGGAGCGACTTGATCGACGCGCTGCACTACCTGAGCTTTGTCGCAGGCGACAAGAGCCAGCTGGAAATCCCGATGGAGATCGCAGAGTCCATCAACCGCGACCTGTTCACGCCGGACAGCCTGAAAGCGCTGGACGAAGCGTATGCGGCGGCGGAAGACCTGCTGGACGATGAAGAAGTCCTGGAAGCGGACATCACCGAAGCGGTGGATGCGCTGTATGACGCCATTTATGGCCTGGTCTACCGCGCAGACATCAGTGATCTGGAAGCACTGGTCACCAAGGGCGACGGCATTGTTGCAAATGCAGATCAGTACATCCAGAACGACGCATGGACGAGCTTTGAGACCTCTCTGGAAGAGGCAAAAACCGTCCTGGCAAATGAAAACGCAACGCAGGATGCGGTGGATACCGCAGCAGAAGATTTGGCGGCGGCCATCTCCGCCCTGCGCATGATCCCGGATAAGGATGCTCTGGAAGCATTGATCGGGGAAGCCGAAGCGATCAACACCAATAAGTACACGGCGAAGAGCGTGGCAACGATGAAGGCCGCCCTGAGCACCGCGAAGGCAGTCCTGAACGACGCAGAAGCGACCGAGGAAGAGGTTGCAGACGCAGTCGAGACGCTGGAGAACAGCATCGACGGATTGGTTGAGAAGAGCACCTCCACGAGTTCGAAGGGCAGCACGTCTGCCAACGTCGGCAACGCATACGGCGCAGCGGGCGTTGTATCTGCAAGCCAGAGCGTGGCAGCAAATGCGTATGTGGTTTCCGACACGACGGTCAACTTCACGTTGAAGAGAGGCAGCGCATACTGCTTCAAGATGACGGTCGTGAACGGCAACGCCATGACGCCGGGCTTCACGGTCGGCAACGGCGATGTGCTGAAGACGCAGTTCGTGGCGAAGGTTGGCAACGACTACTATTACAGAGTCTATGCAACCGGCACGCCGGGCCAGAGCACGGGCGTTTACACCACCCTGCCGGGCCAGAACGCTACAAAGCACTGCACGGTAACTATTGGCTAATCTAAAAATAAAAGGGAAGGCGTCTTCCCTATAAGCAACGAGGGCCCAGCCCGGGAGTTTTCCCGAGGCTGGGCCCTTTTCTATATTCCGTGCTTTTCTTTTTCAGATCGGATGCAGAATGAAGGCCTCCTGTTAGGAAGTTTTTCCCTTGCCTCCGTAGGGAACGCCGTAGGCGCGAAAGGCACTGTGTGCCCGCCGTAGGCGCGAAAGGCACTGTGTGCCCGCCGTAGGCGCGAAAGGCACTGTGTGCCCGCCATAGGCGCGGAAGGCACTGTGTGCCCGCCGTAGGCGCGAAAGACGCTGTGCGTCCGCCATAGGCGCGTCCTGACCGGAGGTCCGCGAAAGGCACTGTGCGCCCGATTGGCTATCAAAGATAAAAGGGAGAAATTCTTCCATCTAAACAGCAAGCCCCCAGCCCTCTGAATTCCCGAGAAGGGTTGCTTTCAAAACGCCAGATAATAAAGCATAGGGAAGCATCTGTTCTGGTATCCGCTGGAATGGGTGCTCTTTGTTCGTTTCAAAATGGCAGGGATTTGCAGTTTCCCAAACGCATCTGTGTATGGATGGATTTTGTAAAAAAGAGAATACTTTTTGTGATTCTTTTTCGTATAATCATAACATGCAAAGGGCTTAAATTTACCATAAATTACCAAAAACGAATGCGGGAATAATGCGGGAGAATCATTGAAATCTAGATATGGATATACTATAATAAGTCAATAGTATTTGCAGAGTCAATGAAAAATCCGCTGTGAATAGCACGGGGATTTTTCGGAAGGATGGGAAACAATATGGAAGTTGGAAAACGTATAAGGGCCTTGCGTACAGCCAGAGGCCTAACACAGGAAGAACTTGGGAAACTTTTGGGCGTGAAAAAGGCTGCCGTTCAGAAATATGAAAATGGTAGTGTTGAAAACTTAAAACGCGCGACAGTTCTCAAATTGTCAGAAATTTTTGACGTATCTCCTTCTTATTTAATGGGCTTTGATGAGATCGATACGGCAAAAGCGGAAAAAATTGACGGCGTCTATTTAAATTTGGCACGGACGGCCCAGAACCTGGACTTAGACCCGGAAGACTTAGAGCTGATTATGCAGACTGTGGTGCAATTAAAACGGCGCAATGAGCAAAAGTAACCTTTAGTTTTGAAAATTTTTTAAGCGGCCACCCAATGGATGTAGATTAATTGGGTGGCCGCTTTTGCATATATTTTTCAATAAATCGATATAATTCTTGTTAAATATATATGGATATGTGTATAATACTTTTTCCTTTTAGAATTAAAAAATGAAAATATTGGTATATAATACTCAAAAAGCGGCGGAATTCAGGAGAATTATAGTGACGCTTTTTGAAAGAGGCCGCTTTGTTTTAGGAATGCGATCCAGAAAGGAGGGGGAAAGAGGTAAGAAAAATTTGGGTAAAGAATTGGAGAATTTATAAATTTGGCGAAGGAGTGATTTTTTGAAAAGGTTGTTCAAAAAAGTAGCGGCAATAACGTTAGCCGCTGCAATGACCGCGTCTATAGGGACGGTTGGAGCAATGGCACAAACGGCAGATCCCGTTTTAACAACGCTTTCTGTTGATGAGACTACCCACGGCACAGGTGCTTTTGAAGGCGCCTATGGTACGGATGGGTACATCCTGCCTGCCTATTACGGAGACAATTCCTCTGGCATGACCGCTTATGATGCACTCCCGGATTATGTGGACGAGATTACATACAGCTATGAAGCACGCCACGGCACATGGCTGAAATCCGGAGCGCCAGCAGAATCCATGCTTGCAGTTGGAGAAGACGAGCCTCGCTTGGGCTATGTGTTCGACGATGAATGCCTGACGGTGCATGTCGATGTCAATGACGACGTCATGCATACCATCAGTTTGTATGCTGCGGAAGCGCAGGGGCGTGAACAGAGCTATCAATTTTTTGATGCAGAAACCGGGCGCGCACTTTCAGACAAAGTGACGATTTCGGATTTTGCGAGTGGCACTTATGTATCCGGTGCGTTCAGCGGGGACATTGATATTGTGATTCAGAATGAAAACATTGTGACATTGGTCACCAATTCTGTCCTCAGCGGTATCTTCTTTGATACGAAAGTCTATGAAGATGAAGTGGTCCGCTGGATCAATGTCAGCGCACCCGACGGCCGCGATACCTTTGAAAAGAGCGAATTCCCAATCCAGATGACCGCAGAAGTTGCTCCCTCTTATGCGGCAAATAAAGAGGTTTCCTGGAAAGTAGAGCCTCTGGAAGTGCTCGGCGATGGAGCTGCCAGCATTACGGACGACGGCCTATTGACTATTGAAGATCCGGGCATGTATGTGATCACCGCAGAAGCCCAAGACGGCACGGGCGTGCAGGGCACCTGCACGGTCAGCATGACCCCCGAAGACGCCGAAGAGTGGACGGTGGACACGGAAACTGGCGGAAACTGGATCGGAACGTATGGTGCGGATGGGTATGTATTGAACGCTTGGGGCGCCAATACTTCGGACGTAGAAAACCTTCCGTATTATGTGGATTCCATCTCGTATGGCACGGAGGACCGCAGCGGCAGTTATCTTGCCAGGACCGGGACCGCGGAAGAATATCCCTATGGTTTGCCGAATCCGGATGACAGCACAGGGACCCGCAAGATTGCCTATCGTTTCGACGATAAGTGCTTGACGGTCAAAATCCGTGTGAACGACAACGATACCCACAAGGTGACGTTCTACGCCTTGTCGGAGAATGAGAATGGGAGAAATAACAGCTATCAGGTCTACAAGGCGGATACCAAAATCCCGCTTTCGAAAAAGGTAGCGATTACGGATCTGACAGAAGGTAAATATGTCACAGTCACCTTCTCGGGGTCCATCGACGTCGTTATAAATAATGAAAATTATTCGCCTTTGAGAACCAATGCGTTGGTAAATGGTATCTTCTTTGACACCGATTGGGGCGAGACGATCCCTGTCCGTCGCCTGAGCATTGCGCCGGCGGATGGCGAAACCGTTCGTCCGGAGACCGGAACAGTTCAAATGAACGCAACAATCTATCCGGTCACTGCAACGGATAAGACCCTTACCTGGTCTGTAGAGCCGGAAGGCACTGATGTGGCAGAGATCGACCAGAACGGCTTGCTTACCATCCACAAGAGCGGTAGCTTCAAGGTTTGCGCTGTGTCCAACAGCGACCCCAGTATCCGTGCAGAGGTCAGCTTTGCCAGCTTGGGCGATGTGGCTATCCCGGATAAGACGGAAATCTCCACATTTGGCGATAACTTCGCGATGATCCAGAACGATATGGTTCGCGTGATCTACAATTTGGAGAGCGGCCGGTATTCTGCCTATGATCAGGAAAGCGGCCTGCCCTATATCCTGAATGCATACACCCAGGTCAACGATGAGACGAGTATCGACGGCTACACCTTCCATATGGAAGAGGTTGCGGAAGAAGATACCATCAAGACCATGCGTTTGATCGGAACCAAAGAAGGCGAGAATGGCATTGTTCTCGACGTTACTTTGGAAGACCATTGCGGGGAAATTATCCTGACAGCCGGTATTGTCAATACAACCGGCGAAGGCGTCAAGCTGATGCAGATGTATCCACTGATTGCAAATTATGCGAACGGTGGCGCTGTGTTTGTTGGCCCGGACCCGGATGAGAACCATGTGGTCCTGACCGGTGAAGGAAACTGGACCGTCCCGACTTTGCAGGACGATGTCAACATTAGCTCGAGAAACAATACCTTGATCACCTACTTGGATAATCCAAATAAGGAGAGCTTTGTCCTCGGCGGATTGACCACGTATGAGTTCCAGAATACCATCAATACGGCGTATCATGCGGGAACAGCCCTGGACAACAACGGCCGCAAGGGCATTGATGCCAGCATCCGTATCTTTGACAACACCGGTAAGCTAGTCGATGATGTAAGCGGTGAGCAGGTCGATGGAGGCTGGCTCTACATGGGCGACCAAGCTATGGTAAACTTCACAGAAGAGAATCCTTACACGGTTATGGAAGCCTATGCGGATAAGCAGGCTGAGGCTATGCATGTTGACTTGATTGATTTTGACCCGTATTATTATGAATGCTTGTGGTATGTCAACTGGTTGACATCGGGCGCAAACAACGCAGACTTTGCCGTACAGGAGGTTAAAGACCTGTATGACCGTGGAATGGCAAACTATGCGATCCCAAACCTGCGTGTGGAACCCGATACCTATGAAAACCCGAACGAGCAGCTTTGGTGGGACGACGAGCATTGGTATGAGTTCGGCCATATGACGGACAATTATCCGACCATCAAAGACTGGAACAAGGCCATGAACGAGGCTGGCGGCGAAGGCGGCCTGTATATGCAGGCGTCCTATCGTTCCGATGACTACTGCGAGCAGTATCCGGGGCACATGCTGTATAACGATCCGGAAGAGGGACCTGACTACACCGATCCGGAGTTCATCGCTCATATGGAAGATGTTTATGCAAATATCAAAGAATCGGGCATCCGTTCCCTGTTCTTCGACTATGCAGGACAGTATCACGGCAAGAGCGGCGGCTATTTCCTGGATCGTACGGGCGGTTTTGAAGACCCGTATGCAACTGCTGTTTCCGCATACCGCAACATCTTCAAGCTTGCGAAAGACAATGTTGGGCCGGATATCCGCGTCACAGAAAACTCTTGGGAACACAGTGGCACCGACCTGGCCATCGGCCTGATTGATATCCAGCGTACCATCGGCGACAACAACTCCTTTACCCCGGAGATCACCCGCATGAGCTCCTACCAGTGGTATCGCCACAGAACTACGAAGCTCTTGTATCCGGATGTAAAAGTGTTTAGCGACACCGATATGGATCTCCGCCATGCAGAGATTACCGGCACAGCCTTCTTCTTTGGAAAGATGACGGTTGGCGAGAGTGTTACCCGTATGGATGACCAGAAGATCAGGGATATCGGCAAGTCCGTCCCGTTCCCGATCAACGGCATCACGGCACGTCCGGTGGGACTGTTCCAGTCGGGCGAAGATCTGCCAGAAGTATACGACTATAAGTTTGATTCCGAGTATGATGACCATATCGTCCTGTTCTGGAACCAGACCGACAAGGCCAAGACCATCAGCGCAGATTTGGATGAAGATACCGCGTTTGGCGGTCTGAACCTGGATCCCGATAAGGAATATGAGGTTTGGGACTTCTGGAACTGGGAGTATATTGGCAAATACAAGGGCAGCGACATCCTCTCGCAGAAGGTCCGTAAGAACGAGATGCGCACCATGGCCCTTCGCGAAGTACGCGAAGATCCATATGTGCTCTCCACGAACCGCCACCTCCTGCAGGGTGATTTCGACGTGAGCAACGTCAACTATGATGCAGCTTCCAAGACTATGACTGGTACGTCTGAGATCGTCGGCAATGATACCTATAAAGCGATTATCCCGCTGAACGATAACAAGCTGCTTGTTAAGGATTTCAGCATTGACAATGACGCAGTGACCACCAGCTATGTGCAGAGCCCGTTCGGCAATTATGTCGAATTGACCCTGGATGCAGCGGAAAACCAAACGGTTAACTGGACCTTGACCTTCGAAGAGGGCGAACTTGAGCCGGATACCGAAGCCCCGACGAATATCGCGGGCCTGCGTGCTTCTGCGGGCGACAATGGTATGGTGACATTGACCTGGACGCCCAGCACGGACAACAGCGGATTTGTGAAGTACAATGTCTATGCTTCCAACGAGGCGGACTTTGACTTGAACGACGATACCCTCTTGTTGACCACGAAGGAGACCTCCTTTACAGATGATGTTGCGCACGATGGCGATTACTATTATGTGGTAGAAGCAATTGATGCATCTGGAAATGCAAGCGAAGCGGAAAAAGTGCGCACCAATTCTGTGGTGGAAGAGATCGATGTGGGAATTTTGACTGCTACAGCAGGCAATGAAAACTCCACTAGCGAAGCTGCCTCCAAGGTCCTCGACGGCGACACAAGTAGCATATGGCATACCGATTGGGACGGCTCGGATAGAAGCGAGCAGTGGCTCAATATCCACTTCTCTACACCGACGGAAGTGAATGCGTATCGGTATCTACCGCGTTCCGGAGCAGGAAACGGCACGATCACCCAGTATGAGTTGCATGCAAGCACAGATAACGGCGCGACCTATGAGAAGATTGCAGAAGGAACGTGGGAAGCAGTCGACGGTTGGAAGGAAGTCACCTTCCCGAACATGACTGTAACCGACCTCAAACTGATGCCGGTTAACGCCCGTGGAAATTACTCTTCTGCGGCAGAAGTACGTGTATACAACCTGGTAGATATCTCTGAGATTGCAATGCGCGACGAATCGGTCGAACTCTCTGTGGGCGATACCTACACGGTTTGCGCAGATGTTTATCCGACTAACTACAACGATGCGGCGCTTATTTGGACGTCTTCGGATCCGGAGGTCGCTTCCGTGGACGAGAATGGCGTTGTGACAGCCTTGACCGAAGGCACAACGACGGTTACCGCACAAGTAAGCGGCACGGAGCTCCAGGCGAGCTGCGAGGTAACCGTTGGAACATCGGTGCCGGAAAATCACACGTTGACCGTCCTTTATACGAAGGATGCCAGCCTCACCGTGAACGGCGAACCGCAGCGTATTGCGGACCTGCTCGGCAAATATGAAGCGGATGTTTTGGGCGGCGAGGAACTCCAGCTTGCCTTTACCCCGGCTACGGATGGAAGAACCTTTGCAGAGGTTCTGGTGAACGGTGAAAAGGTTGACTTTGAGGCGGACAGCTTCACTTATGACCTCACGATGCCCAATGCAGATACAACGGTAGAGATTCAATTTACCACCGTTTACAAGGAAACGCTGGGCCAGATCATCGAGTATGCGAAGAGCGTCGAAGATCAGGTGGAAGAGGCGGTACCCGCTGTACAGGAAGCCTTTGCAAAGGCATTGGAAAATGCAGAGGCGGTCTATGCGGAGAAGACCTCCACGCAAGATGTGATTAATCAAGCTTGGTCCGATTTGCTCGATGTACTGCACCTGTTGGAATTCAAGCCGGGCGACACCTCCAGTTTGGAGAGCTTGGTGGAACAATTGAAGGGCATTGGCTCGGACCCCTATACGGAGGATTCGTATCAGGCGCTGCAGGATGCGCTTGCAGAGGCAGAGGCCGTTCTGGCGGATGAGAATGCCATGGATGATAGCATCAAAGAGGCGTATGATGCGCTCCTCGAAGCAGCAGAAAACTTACAGTTTGTTGCAGACCTGAGCCAGCTGGAGATGCTGATGGCGAAGGCGGATGAAATCTTCGAGAATGCGGCATTCTATACGGACGACGGTTGGGACGCCCTCGAGAAAGCATATGAAGCGGCCCTTGCCGTCACGGAGGATTCCGAACAGAGCGCTGTTGACGAAGCGGCACAGGGCCTTGTAAAGGCAATTGCGGCGATGCGCTTGAAGGCGGATAAATCCCAGCTGCAGGCGGAAGTTGACCGCGCGAACCAGATCGACCTCTCCCTCTATACGAAGGCGAGCGTACGAGCCCTGGAAAAGGCATTGGATGAAGCCTATGCGATTTTGGAGAATGAGGATCTCAGCGAAGACGACCAGGCGGTTGTTGATGCGGGGACAAAGGCGGTTGTCGCAGCGATCGGCGGCCTTGTTGAAATCGACAAGGACAACGACGATCACGACAGCAGCAACAGCTCCAGCAGCAGTCAGGGCAGCACGTCTGCAAACGTTGGCAACGCATACGGCGCGGCAGGTGTTGTGGCAGCAGGCCAGAACGTATCCGCAAGCGCGTATGTGGTTTCCGACACGACGGTAAACTTCACCTTGAAGAGAGGCAGCGCATACTGCTTCAAGATGACGGTCGTGAACGGCAATGCCATGACGCCGAGCTTCACCGTCGGCAACGGCAATGTGCTGAAAACCCAGTTTGTGGCGAAGGTTGGCAATGACTACTACTACAGAGTGTATGCCACCGGCACGCCGGGCCAGAGCACAGGCGTTTACACCACCCTGCCGGGCAATTCCCCAGTGAAACACTGTGCAGTTACGATTGGCTAAATGCTTTCGTAGACGGACGTCATGCGTCCATTGCACTGTAACGATTGAATAATCGGAAATGACAAGATAAAAGGGAAGGATTCTTCCCGATAACGGTAAGGCTCCAAGCCTGGGTGTTCCCAGGGTTGGAGCCTTTTCCATATTCCATGCTTTTCTTTTTCAGATGGGATGCAGAACGATGGCTTCCTGTGTCTTTAGGCGTTTCCCCCCTTGCTTCTGTAGGGCTTTCCCTGTGGAGTGGAAAACAAACTCATCGCAGTTTGCTTTCTTAGAGAACGCCGTAGGCGTGTCCCGACCGGAGGTCCGCGAAAAGACGCTGTGCGTCCGTCCTATCAAGCACAGTGCAGTAACGGTTGGCTGATGAGGCCAAATAACAGGGAAAGGTTTTCCCGGTAAACAGAGAAGTCCCCGTCCTGGTTTTTTCCCGGGACGGGGCTTTTTACACGATCTGGGAAAGTTATAACGGGTTTTTGGGGTACGATTTAAGGGACGCCGGGAGGGTCTGTTTGCCCTGCGCTATTTATCAAAGAAAACTAGCTTATAGAAAGGAGTCCCGATATGCCAGCATATCGGGACTCCTTTCTATAAGCTTTTCATCGGTGGAAGTTATGGTTCCAAGATATGTTTATATTGGATTTCCCGTAACCATCCTTCAAGGTTATGTAACAGATTTTCATAGAGGGTATTGTCGCTGATATCGTCGATGTCGTCCAGCTTTAAAAAGGCTGCATTATCGGACCTGCGCCCATCGATCTCTTGAAGGCGTTCCAGAATCCCATATTCCTCCCCGTGAAGACCCACGAACTGCCAATAAATGGGGAAACGGGAGGTTTTGATCAGGATCTCTTCGATTTCCCAATCGGAGCTGAGCCTTCCATCTGTGAGAAACAGGACCATCACCGGCTTGCGGAGAGCGCCATAGATCATCATGATGTCGCGCATGGCTTCCGGTTCGTTGTTGTATTGGTAGTTGAGCATACTCATCCACCGTTCAAACCCGCCGGCCTCCGCAAAGGTATAATCCCGCACGTTATCCATGGTCACAGCGCCAAATTGGCGGCTCTTGGCCCCAAACGCCCATAGATCCATCGAACAGGGATCGGATAAGGTGGTTGCAAAGGCAAAAAATTTATCTACAACCCGCTGCATACGGCCGTTCCGATAGAGGTCAAACATGGAACCGGAGGCGTCGGCGCATGTGACGACTTGCACGGGCATTTCAGCCACTTCCGGATGGCTAGCCAAACATGCAAACATGTTCTTATATAGGCTGGTTAAATATTCGGTGTCCCCGCGGCATTGCCGGGCCAGGTTGTCCATGCGGGCGCAGACATGGGTGGGAAGTGAGGAGACGATGTTCTGCACCAAGGACGGGCCTGTGGTCGGCCGGTTGGGGGACGGAACTGAGGCCCGCGGAAGCGGGGAAACGGGCGGACGATTGGGAATCGAAGGAGCGGCGGGCGTTGGTTCCGCAACGGTACCTCCAAAGTGCTCCACCAGCGCCTTCAACCCACCGTTAAAGCCGCGTCCAACGGCGTTGAAACGCCAGTCGTCCCCTTTGCGATAGAGCTCACAGATCACAATCGCCCGTTCTGCCCGGAATTGGGAGCCGTCATAGGAATACCGCGCGGTTTCTTCCTGCCCTCGAAACAGACACACATGGCCCTTGGTCAGCTCCTGCATGGTGCGGGTCCCGTCGATGGAGGCGGTAAAAGACAGCTTGGCAATATGGGGCGGCAGTTGATCCAAGCGCAGATGGAAACGGACCGCGCCGGTGGCAGCTCCCCTGTGTAGGAGAATGCCGCCCTCCGGGGATTGCGTTTGGTTGTAAAAGATAAAGTAACGCTCATCCGAGAGCTTCCCGGCGTCATCCAATCCGAAACATCCGACGTCGATCTCTAAGGGAGCTTTGTGGTAGAACTCCAGTTCCAATTCCAGGCCGCCACAGAGCCTGCGGATGGATTCTTTTTGCCCGCGCAAAAAATCCAGCATGTAATTTACACCTCCCAGATCAGGTGTGCTTTTCTGGGAAAATCAGCTTGCGAAGCGTTCCAACCGGCAGAATAATCAAAGACAACAGAATGACAACGCCCCACTCCTGCAAGGTAAGCGGCGCTGTGCGAAGGATCGGCCCTCCGATAAAGGTCATCAGAACCTGTACGCCGGCAATGAGCGCCATAATATAGAGGAACATCTTGTTTTGTGTGATGTTGTCAAAAATATTGATCTTTTCGGTGCGCGCGTTAAAGCCGTTGAGCATTGCGCTGAGCACATAGAAGCAGAAGAACCCGGTCATAAAGTAGATGTCGTGGCCCTCGTAAATCATCTCACCGTCCTGACGGAAGAGGCTTCTAAAGAACGGATGCTGGAGGAAGACCAAGCTGGCGGTTGTCAAGTAGATGCCCATGACCAGCAGGGAAGACCACATGTTTTTGCTGATGATGGATTCGTCCCTGCGCTTTGGTTTTTCGTCCATATAGCGGTCCAGCGCGGGTTCACCGCCCAATGCAAGCGCGGCCAACGTATCCATGACGATGTTGACCCAGAGCATCTGCGTGACAGACAGGGGCGTCCCCATGCCGATGAACGGCCCGATGAAGGCAATCAGCACGGCGCTGATATTGATGGTCAGCTGGAAGACGATAAATTTCCGGATGTTGTTGTAGATGGTTCGGCCGTATAGGACCGTCTTGACGACGGAATTGAAATTGTCGTCGAGAATGGTGATGGCGGCCGCCTCCTTGGAGACCTCCGTGCCGGAACCCATGGCAAAGCCGACGTCCGCTTTTTTGAGCGCCGGGGCGTCGTTGACGCCGTCGCCCGTCATGCCGACCACGAGGTTCAGCTCCTGCGAAACGCGGACCAAACGGCTTTTATCCGTGGGAAGGGCACGCGCGACGACGCGCAGCCGCGGCAACAGCTTTTTCAGCTCGTCATCCGATAGGGCGGCCAAATCCTCGCTGGTGAGCGCCAAATCGTCCTCGGACTCGATGAGCTTGGCGTCCCGCGCGATGGCAGCTGCGGTTTCTTTTTTGTCTCCGGTGACCATGACCACTTGGATTCCAGCGCGTTTGGCGGTCTTGATGGCTTCCACCGCCTCGGGGCGGAGCTCATCGCGGATGCCGACCATTCCCACAAAGGTCATGTCCTGCAACAGGTGTTCGCCAATCCGGTTGTCGGAGGTAGCAAAGGCCAGCACACGCATAGCCTTTTCCGAAAGGGCGGCCATGCGCTGCTCGAGCATATTCCGCACCTCATCCGTGAGAGGATGGACCTGCAGGTCTTCGCCATAATAGGAGGTGCAATAGGCCAGGAGCTTTTCCGGCGCGCCCTTGATGATGGCGCGGTTGAGCCTCCCTTTCATCACGCTGGCGGAGTATTTGTTGGCGCTGTTGAACATCAACGTGTCCTCGCACTCCATCTTATAGCCCTCATAGGTCAATGTCCCTTCGACGCCGACAAACTCATGCAGGGCCCGCTCGGTGGCGTTGCCGCCGGTGACTTGCAGCTTCCCGTTGTTCACCAACGCAATCGCATTGGTATTGCCGCAGATGTTAATCAGCAGCAGTTCGCGCAAAGGATCGGGGATGCTGGCAAAACTCTGATAGTCCTTTCCCTCCGGGGAGATAAAGTCCACCACCTGGAGCGCGCCCTTGGTGATGGTACCCGTCTTATCGGAAAAGAGAATGTTGAGGCTACCGGCTGTCTCCGCACCGTCGATTTTTCGGATCAGGATGTTGTCTTTGAGCAGCTTTTTCATATTTAAGCCGGAAACAAGCGCGATCATCATGGGGAGGCCCTCCGGGACCGCCACCACGATGATGACCACAGCCAATGTGACCGAGGAAACCAGGTCGCGCAGGATCTGCATGATGTTCTCCATGGAGAAGTAGGTTGTGGCGCCGGGCAGCAGGGTGGGATTAAAGAAGATGCAGTTAATCATGAAGGCCACGGCGATCAATGTGCCGCCGATGTAACCAAATTTGGAGATGGTGTCGGCCACTTTCCCGAGTTTGACCTTCAACGGCGATTCGCGTTCGTCGTCCTCCTTGAGCTCTTGCGCCAGGCGGCCAAACTGGGATTTGTCGCCCACGCATTTTACCTGCATGACCGCCTCCCCGCTGGTGACGACCGATCCGCGGTAGACTTTGTTCGGATCTAAGAAGTCGATCTTTTCCGGGTCATAGGTATAGCCCGGCTCCGCCGCAGTCTTTTTGGCCTCTTCGCTTTCGCCGTTGAGGCTGGCCTGGTTGACCTTGATATCGCCGTCGATGAGGATGCCGTCTGCGCACACTTTGTCGCCCGCTTGCAGCAGGACATAGTCGCCCGTGACGATGTCGTCGATCTTCAGATCGGTGACCTGGACAACGCCGTCGCGTTTGCGGAACACCTTGCAGAGGATCTTGGAATACTCGTCCTGTAGCTTTTGAAAGAGCTGGTTGTTGGAGTATTCGCTGTAGGTGGAGACCGTTGTGGCGAGGATGACGGCGATAGCGATGCCGACAGCTTCCAGCCAGTCGCCGACCCCGAGGATGGCGAAGACCACCGTGATGATCAACGCCACGGTGAGAATGCGGATCAAGGCGTCCCCGCGAAAGGTCTCCCACAGCTCATGCCAGAAGGAGGTCTGTTCCGGTGGGGTAAGCATGTTGCTTCCATATTTTTTTCGGCTTTCTTCCGCTTCCTGTTCGGTAAGCGCATTGATTTCATGATTTTTTAGCATAGTATCCTTCTCCTAAACCTGTTAAGATACGGGTTAAAACCTCTTCCGTACCGGCTTGTGCCGGGAGGGAAGAGTATTGAATGGGGAACCCCCAATCGGTTCCCTCGAGTTCACAGCCTTTTAAAGACCAAGCGGCGTCGCAGGCGCGAAGCATGGGTACGTCGAACCAGGAATCCCCAAAGCCCACAGCGGTGCCGCAGCCTTCCAATTCCCGGACGCGTTCGAGGACGGCCCCTTTATCGAGGGCCTGCGGATAGAGGTAGAGCTTTTTCCGTTGGCGGTAGAGCGCCCAGCCGGAGGCGGAAAGCTCCGCCGCCAAAGAGCTGCATGCCCGGTCGTCGAACGACTCATCCTCCACGAAAAAGACCGCGAGGTATTCATATTGCTTGGACAGGCACTGAATCCCCGGCAGTTGCTTCAGCACGATCCCTGCCCCGTCTGTCAAGTGCAGGGGAAGGGCGTGGACCGTGCGTTTCACATGGGCGGCCCATACAGAATCTTCCTTGCCGTCGCGATAAAGATATAAGCCATTTTGCAGGGACAGGTACCGACAGCTTCCGTCGGAGACAAAGACCACCCGATTGGCCTGTTCCAGCCCCCGCAGGGTGTTTACAAAGCAGACCGCCTGTTTTTGCAGCGTCCGCAGCGCAGAAAACCCGCCGGGGGTCATAAACCCGAACGGTTCCCCAAAGCGGTACTCCACAGGGATGACAGCGGCGTCACCCTCCAGGCGGCGCTGGGAAAATAAGAGGGTACGATCCAAATCAGCGGCAAAGATCATTCGGCGCCACCTCGTTTGTCGGCGATCAGGCCGCAGCAAAGATACGGCATTTCCGGATAGATGGTGATAGGGACATGGCGTTCCTTGGCTAACAAGGTGATGTGCGCCACATCCGGGTGGTTCGCCTCCCGCAGGAGCACCCGGTCTGGCACACGGCGCAGGAGCACGCGGGTGGTTTCGCCGATGCTGGGCTTGATCCGGTTGATATCATGGACGCCGAAGGCTTCCCCAATCCGCCGGACCGCCTGCATGCCGCTCCAATCGGGGGAACGGTCCGATGCAAGGAGGCGGGCAAACTGGGTTTCGATCTCCTTCCTACGCGGGGCAAACCACCGGCATACCCCATCCAAATAGCGGGCGGTCTGATCCTTTGCGGCAAATTCCCAGTAGACCCGCACGCCGTGGAAGTCATCCGGCCCGATCAGTGTTTTGTTGTGAACGGTACGGCTGATCAGCCCACAGATGGTGCTGTTGAGGCAGCAGGACGGGTTGATGAAATCCTCCCGTGTGGCGTAGAGGGAACACGAGTGGGCAGGGTCGGCCAGTACGGCAAGGGTGGGGCGCAGGGGAGTCCCGCTGTGCGCATGGAACTGCGCGCAGGATTCCTCCAATTGGTGGGTAATCATCCCTTTTCCCGTCCAACCGTCCACAAAAACGATCTCCTGGCCTGGGTGCCGCTGCAGAATGAGCCGGATGGCGTTTTCGTCAAAGCCCTTTCCACGGATGATGCTCACCCCATAATGGGGAAGATCGCGGCCCAATTCGCGGGCAGCGTACCGGCGCATCAAAACGCCGCAGGGGACGCCCGCACGCACCAGGGAGACCAGCACGGGACTGGGGTGCTCAGAGAGCACCAAACGGGTCAAAACACCGGTGTAGAGCGCTACCTCTGGGAGCTGCGTCTCCATCAGATGTTCAAAGACCTGTTCATAGGCTGGGCTGGGGACCTGTTCGATGGGGAGATCTTCGGAATAGTGGCGTCCCGCTTGGATGTCGCGTTCCCGGAGCGCCGTGTCCCGCTCTTCGACCTGCCCAGTTACATCCTTGAGCAAGAGGATCACATCGTCCGGATCGAAGCTGCCCAAGTGGGGAGGAAGGGAGGATGCGGTCCAGTTCATAGGGCGACCACCGTCACTTTCCCAATCCCTTTGCTTTTGAGGTAGGCGGCCAGTTGCCCGATTCCTGCCGGGCGCAGGGTCCCCTCCTCCACAAAGAGGGTAGCCTCCCGGTAGGCATGGTCCGGGACATTGTATAGATAGCCGACCGGACTGTAACAATCCGGCGGATCGAAACAGACGCCGGATACAATTGCGGAACCAGCCATGGGGAACACCGGGCTTTGCGTGGTAGAGTGGAACGCATGTCCCCCGCAAAATCCAGAGATGAGGGCCGGAGCGTAGATAAATTCCCCAGCGCCCAGATAGAGAGTTGACGTCTCTGATGGGGCCGGTCCCAGTTGAGTGGCAATGGAACGGCAGCGGGCGCGCTGGAGCGCCAGAGCGCTGGCGCTTTGCAAGGTCCGGTCTGAAAGGGCGTTGCCGGGCAGCGAGAGAAGCGCAGGGGCTTCCCCAGCGGCACCGCGGTAATCGGATAGGGACAGGGGAGGCAATTCCCCGGTCCGGACCTGGGCAATGTGGCCGCGTAAAAGGGAGAACACCCGGATCTCGATGCCAAGCTCCTGTTCGATGGCCCTGCGGTTGCTGCCTTCGCTGTTGTCCACCAGAACCATCAGCGTGAAACGGCGAATCCCGTAAACGGCATGGAGCTGGCGGATCAGGCGCAGCGCGGTGTTTCCCGTGGTGAGCTCGTCGTCCACCAGGACGACCTGCTGGCAAGCTGCCATAAACGGGTCATGCGGGTCCAAATACAACCGGTGGGTGCGGGCATGCGAGTGGGCTTCGTCAAAGGTGAGCGGGGAGGCGCCTGCACGGTCCACACGGGTTGTGCTGATGTAGGCCATCTCCCCGTCGAAGCAGTCCGCCACTGCCCGTGCGAGCCCGGTGGCGGTTTCCGCAAAACCCAGAAACAGCGCCCGGTCCTCCATTCCCAGCGAATAGCGCGAGTGCTCTAAGCGGTCCCAAACTTCGGGAAAAGGCGAAGCGGTGCTTCCTTTGAGGATACCGGCCCAGCCCTGTTCATCCTTCTGGTCGAGCCACGCCAGCGCCAGCAGCTTCCCTGCGGCGAGAAGCGCAGCCGGTTCAACCGGCAGATGCTTGCCCAGCACCTTGCTGACAAAGAGAAAGGCGCGCTGCGTATTTTGCCGTACAGCCAATCGAAAGAGGTCCTCCGGCAGCAGGCCAAAGCGGGTCTCGCTGATCTCCAATTCCAGTTCGAGTGCGGGTTCGAGAGAAAAAACCGCTTTGCTCATAGATAATCCCCCTCGTTGTAAACCGCTCGAAGCAGGCCCTTTGCGTCGGTGTTTTCCTGATAGACGCCGTATAGCTCCGCTTGCCGCAGCATTTTGTTTGCCCAAAGCGCATGGGGCTTCAGTTCATTCATCTTATTGTGCCGGATGCTGGGCATAACGCCCACACGTCCTGGATCCCCTCCCAAGATAGCGACTGCATCGTGGTACCGTTCATAGGGGACGGCATAGCTGGCCTGGACGGGGAGCAGCTGCGTGGGATGTACACAGGTTTTCCCGCAGATGCCGTTTTGCTGATCCAGGGCCACTTCCTGCATCAGGCCTTCCACTTCGCTCCAATTCTGCAATGCCCGCGCCCGCGCGATGGTGCTGTAATATTCCCACACGGGCCCGCTGATGGTATAGCGGTCCCCCAATCCAAACACACGGACGATATCCGCAATACAGGAGGCGACGGTGGCAACTTGATAGATCGGGGTATCGACATTTCGGCGGATGCCATAGAGGCCGCACAGATCCGTGGCACCGATTCGGATGTTTAAAATGCGGTCAAAAAAGGGTTCCGCAATGGATGCCAGCTCCCGAAGGAGGCTAATGCGGTCATCGCAGAGCATCAGTTCCACCGATTCCAAGATCGGCATGATATAAAAGGGTTCTTTCGCTTCTTGGTTGATTGTTTCCACAATGGACAGGGCACGTTGGAGGCTTTCGCGGGTCGTTTTGGGAAGGATGACGCCCGTGAGGACAGGGCTGTTTTCTACAAAGAGCCCGGCCAGCCTTTCCAACATATCCACGTCTTTCACACGTACAAAGAGAAGCGGGAGCCTATCCCGGGATAGACTCCCGCCCAGCAATGCCCGCCTGATATCGGAAAGCTGTTTTTCCACATTGAGAACAGCTTCTTCCCGCTCCTGATCGCCCACAGCGTCCTCCAGGCAGATGGCCATAGAGGCAAGCCCCTGGACTTTCCCTGTCTGGAGAATTTGAGCGATCGTTGGATTCCCCCCAGGAATGTAGAGCAACCCTCCCACTGCGCTGCGTAGCATTTCCCGCTCGGTCGTTTTGTCAAACGGTGCAGGTTCACGGAAAAAAAGGCTTTTCCGGTCGCCGTGGGATAAATAGTTAAAATATCTCATGATTTGGAATCCTTGTCGTTTTGTAATCTGCGCGCACCGGCTGGAATCGATGCAAGGGGCGGTTTAGACGCTCAGACCGTATTGACGGCACAGGGCTTCCAACCCGCCGTTGAAGCCGGAGCCAACCGCAGAGAATTTCCATTCGCCGTTGTGGCGGTAGATCTCCGCAAAGACGATGGCTGTTTCCGTAGAATAATCCTCGCCCAGGTCGTACCGGAGCAACTCAACGCCCGTCTGCTTGTCCACCAGCCGGACAAAAGCGTTTGCTACCTGCCCAAAGTTCTGGCCGCGCGCCTGTGCTTCATAGATGGTCACTGTGACAACGATTTTCTCCACATAGCTGGGAACTTTTTCAAACTCAATGGTGACGGCTTCGTCGTCGCCCTCGCCTTCACCGGTGCGGTTATCGCCGGAATGGGTCACGCCGCCGGAGGAAAGGTTGTTGTAAAAGATGAAATCCGAATCATGGGCGCATTTCCCGGTGTTGTCCAACAGGAAAATCGAGGCGTCCAAGTCAAAATCCGCGCCGCTGTCATACTGTTTGATGTCCCACCCTAGGCCAACAAGCGCAATTTTGAGGTTCGGCGCTTCTTTGCTCAAGCTAATTTTTTGCCCTTTTGTGAGGTTGATCGGCATAAAAATTCCTCCTTTTCCATACGGTTTCGATCATTAGCAGTAACGGTTTACCAGATCGGCAATTCCGGGGTCATATCCGGGCTGGCCGATTGCGTTAAACTTCCAGCCATCCCCGCGGCGATAGATTTCGCCTACAACCATGGATGTCTTTCCAGAGTAATCTTCCGTCAAATTGTAGCTGGCGATGGTTTCGCCGGCGCCCTTGTCCACAATGCGGATGTAAGCATTTTCAACCATGCCAAAGTGCTGTTTCCGCTGGACACAGTTGTAGATATTCACAACGAACACGATGCGGTCGATGTTCTGCGGGACACGGGTCAGATCCACCAGAATCTGCTCGGAGTCGTCCATGCCGCCCATTTTGCCGCCTACCAGGTTGTCGCCGCAGTGGTGGACGCAGCCGGACGGATGATCCTTGTGGTTGAAGAAGATAACCTCTTCTTTTGTGGGGATCTTCCCATTGGCGTTCAGCATAATGACGGATGCATCAATGTCCACATCGGCTTTCTGCTTAAATAGCCCCATAAGACCGCCCTTTTGTTGGACCTCTTTCCAGCCTAAGCCGACCAAGATATTGGTAAGCTGGGAGCCGTCCTTCTTTTGCAGATCAATTTTTTGTCCTTTTTGTAGGGAAATCGCCATAGGATTTACACCTGCTTTCTTAAAGTATCATTGAACGAAAATCGATTAAACATTCAAACCAAAATTGCGGCACAGAGCCTCCAGGCCGCCCTGGAAACCGGAGCCGACCGCGGCGAACTTCCATTCCCCATTGTGGCGGTAGATCTCAGCGACTACAATTGCCGTTTCAATGGAATAATCCTCGCCAAGGTCATAGCGCAGCAGCTCTTCGTTCTTTGCGGTGTCGACAATGCGGATATAGGCGTTGGATACCTGGCCAAAATTTTGTCCACGTGCGTCGGCCTCGTGGATGGTGACCGTGAAAGAAATCTTCTGCACATTGGCAGGGACCTTGCTCAAAGTGATCTTTACGGATTCGTCATCGCCTTCGCCTGCGCCGGTACGGTTGTCACCGGAATAGACCACGCTGCCAGCGGCATCCTGCGGGTTGTTATAGAAAATAAAATTGGATTCGGTTTCCACTTTTCCACTGTCGCCCGTCATGAACACGGATACATCCAGATCAAATTCATGGCCGCCGTCATATTTATTGGTGTCCCAGCCAAGCCCGGCCAGGATGGAATCCAGACCAGCGTTGCCCTTGGTCAGATCCACTTTTTGTCCTTTTGAAAGATTGATTGGCATTGTTTACACTCCTTTTCGATAGCACATATATCCTCAAATGTATGATCTCTCCGCATAACGGAGGGGAATCCATTTACACATGCACCCGGGCCTGGAAATCCTGCTTGAGGGCGTCCAGCTTAGCGGCATCCGCGATTCGCTTTGCGCTGGCATCTTCCTGGATGCGCCGGGTTTCTTCAATACCGTTTACAATGGTCTGCCAGGTCTTTTCCAGGGTTTCCACCTTGATGGAGCTGGAAGAGGCCAGCTGTGCCGTCAGCTTGGTCTGCTCCGCCGTATTCCGGGCATTTTTGAGCAGCATCTCGTTGGTGCGGTCGTCCAACGCCTGCATCGCCTGTGCCTGGATCTTCTGGCGCTTGAGCAGAACCGCCTGCGTCAACGCCTGTTTAAAGACGGGCAGGGTGATGATAAAAGCAGAATTGATCTTACGGATCAAATTCAAATTGCTGAACTGCATGGACTGAATCATGGGGATGGACTGCATCGCCACATTCTCCGCTATGCGGAGGTCCTGGACGCGCTGATCCAAAATAGTCCGCGCCTGTTGCATCGCATTGTAGTCCAATTGCAGCATGGCGTCGTCGGGATGGTTGCTAAGGTCATCCTGCATCTGCGTCAGATACGTATCCATTTCCTGCAACCCCTGTTCGCCGGCCAAAATATATTTGACAAGATCCTGATAAAACCCCACGTTGGCGTCGAAGATGGTTTGCAGCTTTTTGTTAGACTCCCCGATTTCCACCTCATATTTTTTGAGCTGGATATAGATCCGATCGACTTCCTCGCCCATCGTGTGGTATTTGGCCAAGATCTGTTCCAACTGCTTTTGAAGGTTATTAAACAGTTTGGAGAAGAAGCCTTTCTTTTCATCCGCGGCGATCTCTTCGATGTCGAACTTGTCCATAATGTTGCCAAGGGCATTGAGCATTTCGCCGGAGTCGTTGATCTGGCTCATATTGATGCTATTCAAAATGGTATCGGAACATTTTGCAATCTCGTTAGCCACTTCGCTGCCAAACGAGACAATCGTCTGCGGGTCGTCCACAACGATCTGGCTGACCAGGTCGTCTACTTCCTTGGACCCAACCAAGGTCTGGGTCATTTCCTTCCTCTGCAAGGCAACGTCATAGGGTTTCGGTTCCTCCACCGCCGGGGAGGAGGGCGGTGCCTGGACGGTCTCCCCACGTCGGGGCGTGTACTGTAAGGCCATTGAACATCCTCCTTATTGTAATCGTTTATCAAGTGGAATTATCCATTGTGGTTGCTTCCGAACAGCCGTCCCAACCAGCCGCCGGAGCTGGCGGCCCGTTTGGTCCGCAGATCGGGGATGGTAAGGTCAAATGCAAATTCTCCGACCACCAGCGTATCGAAGCTGTCCGGGTGCAGATATTTTTCAACATTCCGGTACCCTGTAGGGGTAAAGATGGCGATATCAAACCCAACGAGGTTCAAAAATGCCAAGAGAATACATTCTTCAAGGGTAAACACCTTTTCTGTCACATCGACCACCAGGAATTTCGGGATGCTTTTCGTAAAGTCGAAATTTTGCAGCAGCCGGAGAAGCTCCTTATCCAAGTTCATCAGAACCGACAACATAGAGGCCGCCACATCCGGCCCGCCGTTGACAATTAAGTCGTAGTCGATCAGCGCCTGTATCTTTTCGAGAATATAATCCTGGGTATCGTCCGGGAGGTAATCGTAGCGGTAGAACCGGGAGCTTTTCAAGGCATTTGGGTCTAAACGCCCGTCGTGGATAAACGACCGGGCCTGGGGCGTGCTGAAAGAGGGCCCGTTTACATGAAGGAAGGGGACCGTTGTGACAAGGTAGGTGTCCTCCGTCACCATTTCGCGGATGCGGTCCCAATACAGTTTTTGGTCGCCCTTGTCCACCCCGCTGATCTTGGAAAACAGGTTCGGCACATAGACAATTCCGTCCTCGGTCCGGAAGGAAGGGCGGTATTGCGCCTCCTCGCGCCAGAGCTGTCCTACTTCGTCGTAGGTGGTTTTCAAGGTCACCGGCTGGGAACGGGTAAATTGCCGGTCGCGGAACATCCCGGTATCGCTATACAAAAGCTGGTCGAGCTCCCGCGATGCATTATAGGCAGTGGTACTGGCGCGCACCCGCTCTTCGCGCTGGGGGAAGGGTTCCATGGGGAGATCCTGTTCATATACCGTTGTCTGCCAGTCATGCGGCAAAAAGTGCTTTTCAAAGGGTTCTTGTCCTAACAGCGCCGGAGAAAAATAGAGGACGTCCACGCCGGCGTGTGCCAATGCCCAGAGCAGGGAGATCTCCGCCTCTGTAGCCGGGCCATAATAGACCAGCGCAGGTTCATGTTCCGAGCGGTATTGCTCAAAGAAAAGCTCCACATACCGCTTCAGCCAGCAGGCAAGCCGTACGCCATAATTGAGAAACCGGACGGCGTCTTTTTCCGCATACTGTTCCATCACCAGGGAAAACGCACGCTGCGCCAGCAAAACAGGGACTTTTCCACAGGATGGGACGATTTTCTCCGCCAATGTGCGGATTAACAACGGGCGTGGCAAACGCTTGTCCAAAGAACGAAAGGGAGCCGCCTCGTTGTTCGTAGGGGCAGGGATCTTTCCTTCCATTAAAAGCCCTTTTTTGGGGGAGGCGTCCAGCGTCCGTTTCAGATGATAAAGCTGGTTACGGTATTCCGCCCGGTCGTTGCCCCCAAAGCAGGCGGAAAATAGAGAACAAAACTTTCCTGTTTCCCGCTGTGCGCAGGGCAGGAAAACAGCGTCCCAGAAGGAAGCGCCACCCATCCAACGGTTGACCAGCACCACTTCCTCGACACCCTGCCAAGGAGGAGGAACGAGGGAAGAAGCGTCCGGCTGTCGCGCTGGAACCGTAGGGGTGGGAACGACAGCCTTTGGAACCGATGCAGAGGCGCTTTTGCTGGTAGGCGGGACCGCGGGGGGCGTGCGGACCTCCCCGTAAATAGGATGCCCGTATGTGCCGCCTCTGGCAGCTTTTGTATAGGAATCCTCAGAGCAATAGTTTACATATACGACATCGCATCCGGAACGGTACAACAGCTGGAGAAAGAGCAGCTCATACCGGCCGATCTCTCCCTCGTACAGGACCTTTGGGGGGGTATCTTGCCCAAGCCCCTTGAGAATTCCGCCGAGCGGCCCGCGGAGCCAACACATAAATTTGATATATGCGTTCCTACAGATGTTGTCGTTCGCGCCCTGCCTTTTTAAAATATCTAGAATTTCTGTCATAGCGGCATCGAGCGTCGTTCGCTGGGCGGGACGAAGTTGGCCTAACCACACAGTCAAATGGCGTGCGACAAGGGCGGCCGTCAGGGTAAATTGCTCCCCGACCTCCCGAAAAAAACGCTGGATTTCCGGTTCTACGGGGTTTGCAAGGCCGTTTTGAAGGTAAGCGCCTCCGTCTCGCGCCAATGCACCTATTTTGTTTAAATCATTGAGGATTTTTCCCTGCTGGTCGTAGCCGATCACACGGAAGAACCTAGGGGAAGGGGGCGTCCGGCGGCTTAACGGCAGAAGACAATCCTCCAATTGAGAAGTATTGCCGGTCATAGATCCATGCTCCAATCGCTGAGTTTATGCACGAAGGCCAAGCGGCACATAGAGCCGCCTATAGAAATCCGTTAGCGGCTGTTGCTGGTGTTCATATTCATGGATTTCGTGCTGGGGTTCCCGTAGGAGCGGGCGAAGTTAATCGTATTATAAATTTTAATGGTGGGCGCCAGCCAAACGCTTCCCGTCCCCCGGTATACATTTACCAAGCCTTCTCCGCTGACCGCCGAACCGATCAGCGACTTTGCGGAACGTTCTACCGTAAATTGCAGGGACGCTGTGCGGAGAATGGCAAAATTGCCGTCCACCTTTAAAGTATCATTTTGAAGTTCGATGACGTCGATTTCGCAGGACGGAACAGGGGATTCCAATACCACCAGCCCGGTGCCAGCAAGGGAGATCTGGAAAAGCCCCTCTCCACCGCCCAGAGCCGAAGAAATGCTCCTCTGCATAACGGGTTTGACGGCAACACTGCCCTGCGCGCAGTAAAACATGCCCTTATCCACAATGATCTCTTCATTATCCAACTGAAGAAGCAGAAAATGGTTGAAAGAGGGTTCCAGTACCAGCATTCCGCTGCCGCGGTATTCCGGCTGGGCAACGGCTTCTCCGGTGACAGCGCCGGAAAAAAGACGCCCCAAAGCGTTGCCGGCGGTCACCCCCGAAACCATTTCCAAAGGGCCGCGGAAATAGCTCATTGCGCCGGGTTCGACCGTTACCATATCGTTGGAGACATATACTGCAACCTGCCGGGCGCGAATATTCTGCTTTTCCATGAAATAGAGATCCATTGCCGCGCTGGTATTGGTAGAACCCAACAGATGTTGGTATTCCATCACGTCGATTTTTACACCGCCATATTCTGCGGAGTCGATAATTTTTATGTTTTCTCGGGTTCCTATTGCACTATACATGTCAGAAATCCGCCTTTCCTGTTCGATCGGATTCCCTTTGCCTCTTCCTGTGAACAATCCTTCCCCAGATGGTATCCCTTTGAAAGGGGTTCCAGTTTTTTTCTGCTAGCCGTTGGCAATGTACAAGGAAATCCTCTGCAAAAATTTAACAATTTAAACAAGGAATACGCTAAAAATATACAGATTCTATTATACTATGTCGAAGATAGGAATTCAATAAATTCGTTGTTAATTTTCATATTTAAGAAATTTGTAAAATATTGGAAACGGTTTGACCGAGTTCGACATAGAATATTTTATAAAAAAGTCCCCGTCCATTGTAAGGACGGGGAAACGGAGAAAGCGACCGGTTTTCTTTTTTATCGCCTGGGTTTGTCAAACTGCCTTTTCAATAGCTGTAAGGCCCTTTTCTCGATGCGGGATACATAGCGACACGCCTATTGTAAACGATGCCCTTTAAGAAATCGCCTCCAGCTCATGGAAGCGGAATTTGATGATGATCTCTTTTTCTTCGGTCAGCTCCACCCGTTCGATGAGGCTGACCAACAGTTCCCGACTGGTCAGTGCCGAGTCCAGAAACTGTTTCACCAGCGCCCTTGCTTTTTCTTCGGTGTTCACCGGTTGTTTTGCCTGTTTCTGAAGGCTCTTCAGCCGATCTTCCAGAACCGTGCGGTCCATCTTGACCTTCTGATAGATGCGCTGGAAGTCCTCTTCGGAGAGAAGTCCATTCAGCCGGTCCATGTACATCTGATCCAGATTGGTAGTCAGCGCAGTGATTTTGGATTGCAGCGCTTGCATCTCTGCTTCACAGATGGACTCCTTGCTGGCGGTCTCCACAGCTTCTTCTGCGATTGGGCGCAGCCGGTCAGGGTTCAGATAGGCCTGGCAGACCTCCCGTATTTTGGCAAGCACGGCTTCATTTACGGTTTCTTCCTTGATGGAATGACAGGAGCAGACACCCGCTTTGGTAAACCGCTGGTAGGTTCGGCATACGAAGAATAGGCGATCCTCCCCGGCGGCATTTTTGCGGTTAAGTACCGCCATGGGGTAGCCACACTCGTGGCAGAAAATCAGTCCTTTCAGCAAAAAGTCGTAGGTTCGGCTTCGGGTGTGCTTGCGGCTGTTTACCAGCATCTGCACCTTCTGAAAGGTTTCCGGGTCAATGATGGGCTCATGCGTTCCTTCCACTACGACCCAGTTCTCCGGTGATTGCCTCAGACATTTCTTGGATTTGTAGCTGATTTTCACCATACGTCCTTGCACCATATTGCCGATGTAGGTCTCGTTTTTCAGCATTTCAGAGATCCGCTCACTGCTCCACAGCCCGGCGTAGGGGCCAGGATTTCCAACCTTCCAGCCGCAGTAGGTGGCTGGTGTGGGCACACCTTCTTCATTGAGCGTAGTCGCAATTTTCCGGCAGCTCATGCCGGAAAGCGCTAGGGCAAAGATCCGCCGCACCACTGGAGCTACTTCCTCGTCAATGACGATCTTGTTTTTCTCGGTAGGGTGCATCTTGTATCCGTACATGGGCTTGCCGCCGATGAACTGCCCCTTCCGCTGCTTATCCCGCTTGACGCTCTTGATCTTCTTGGAGATGTCCTTGGCGTACATGTCGTTCATGATGGCACGGAATGGGGTGATGTCGTTGGCGGTAGAGTCCACGCCGGTATCAATGCCGTCCAGCAGGGAAATGTACCGCACCCGGTGCTCCGGGAAGTACCGCTCCATATAGTGGCCGGTCATGATGTAATCACGGCCCAAACGGGAAAGGTCTTTGGTGATGACCATATTGACCTTTTTAGTTTCAATGTCACCAATCATTCGCTGGAAACTGGGACGGTCAAAGCTGGTTCCGCTCCATCCGTCATCTACATAAGTGTCGAAGACGGACAGCCGGTGCTGCTGCACAAACTCCCGCAGCAGGGATTCCTGGTTCTGTACACTCTGGGATGGTCCTTCGTTTTCATCCTCCTTTGATAGTCTGATGTATAAAGCCACATGGTAGTCCATGGGGTTGCTTATCTCTAAGTACATACCATACCTCCTGAGATAAGCGGCCATTCATCGCTTACATTGTACAATGGGGTGCTCTATTGCAGCAAGGATGCGGCCAAGATAAAGCCGAAAAGATTCTTCCAAAATCTCAGATATACTCTTTTCGGTATTGCAGTAAGTACAGTGCACAACAGGCAAGTCTCTTTTTTTCATACGTTTTCCCTCCTTTTGTTCATCGTATGTAGGGAACCGCTTCTTCTTGCCTGTCCTTCTGCAAAAGAAAAGTGACCTGCTTTTTAGGCAAGTCACTCAGCGGTTTTCAATTTATATGTGAAATAGGTTCGAAATACCGTTTTATCCGTTTTTGGAACCATGGTGAATGGATCGGCCGAGGTGAGTTCTGGTTCCATCAACAAACTCATGGCAAAACAGTGTGCGAAGAATTCTTTACTATCAACACCATCCAAGTTTAGATGAAGCAGAGCAGAAACAACCTGAAAATCATCCGGTTGTACTTCCATTGTACCAGTCAACGCCAGATTGATAATGTGTCCGATTTCATGGAGCAGAATGCTTTGCAGGGCAGCTGAAAAATCTTTGTGCGGAACCAGCAGATAAATATCCGCCTGCATCTTTCCGTCCGTGCTCTGATAACAACGACAAAAGGAATCCTCTATTTTATAGGTTGCTGGGAGCAGAAAAATTAGTGTGTGGTGTTCTTTCCAAATGTGCCGGGAGAACAGATAGGTTCGTTCTACTGCTCTCATAACGGTTTCAGCAGCTTCCATGGAAATCGGCATCTTCTCTGTATCGGAGTAATATTTCTCTATCTCCTGTGCTATTACTGTCATCTGCCGCGCGTTTTCTGCCCGATCCCTAGAGAAGCTCCAGTTATGATACAACAGCAGTGCGTAAGCGGTTTCTCCTTGCACAATACTCCAACTAGGGTGCCCATCTAAGAAGGCAGAGAAGATCTGCTGTTTATACCGAAGTTGTAGTTCCTGATAAAGTTGTGCATAATCTGCCTGGCAATAGTCATTTGCTATTTTTCGGAGAAACTGTGTCAGTTCCTTAAAGCTAGTTATTCGTATCATATAAGATTTCCTTTCATGATAAAAAATCGAAAATCAAAGTTGGATGGACCATCCGCCTCCTAAGCGGAATGACTGTCGTTCGAATCCATTCTGATTAGCAAAAATTTTATCAGGAAATCTTGAAACCAAGAGCGCCGGAAAATTCTCGGCGCTCTTGATTATTTGATTGGGAAACTACAAAGCTTCATAAAACTCTTTTTGAAAATTCTGAGCACACTCTTTTCGGCAGGAGTCAATGACATGTCCATATCGTTCGGTAATCATTTCGGCCTGGGCGTGTCCGGAATCACCTTGCACTGCCTTGATATTTCCGCCGGTCAGAATCAATTTATATGTGATGCTGCTGTGACGCAGGCTGTGAAAGGTTACTTTGGGAAGACCTAATGTAAGAAGCTGCTTTTCAAGCATTCTTGGGAGTGCCTCTTCCTGTAACGGTCTGCCGGAAGAATACCGAAGGATCAGATCTGGTACATTCTTTCCACAAGGAGTTTGTTCCTTTTTCCAGTCCCAAAGCAGATCTATCACATAGGGCGGTAGGTAAACAGTACGGATACTGGAGTGGGTTTTCGGACGCTTTAAGACAATTGCTGTTCGCCCCTCATCAAACACAGCGGGGAATTGATAGAGAATGTTGTCCCGGTCCAATGCCTGAATTGCGTCCTTCCGCACTCGTTTCAGCGTTTTATTGATGAAAATCGTACCGTTTTTGAAATCTACATCACTCCAAGTCAGCGCCAGAATCTCCCCCTTGCGCAGAGAGCCTGCAAACGCGAGATGAACAGCAATCCCAAGCAGAGAAAAACCGCTGTTTTGCAATAACTTCTTGATTTCTTCGTTGGACAGCATTTCCATTGGACAGGGAAATGCTTTTGGAAGTGTCGCTTTATGAAATGGATTGCGGTCTGCATATTCCCAAAGCACCGCTTGCTCAAATGCGCTGTGCAGCAATTTATGGACAGAGGACAATATCTGCGGTGTCATATTCTGCTGGTTTCTCATCCTGCTGTACAGTGTAGCAATGGTTTTAGGGCTGAATTCTGTCAGCTTCATGTCTCCGAAAGCCGGGAGAATGTGGTTTTGAATCAGCGCTACATGATTGGTATATGTGGAATAGGACCAATGAGCCCGTCCATAAAGTTCTACATACTCCTCAAGAAGCTCCGCCAGATTATCGGCATGATTTTGTAACCTCTCCTTCTGTTTTGTTTGTACGAGTTCAACTTGCTCTTTTCGATGCAAAGCCGCTTCATAAGAATGATAGGTTTCCCAGCGCTGCTTCTTCTTTCCGCCTTCGTATGATGTGTAAACCACACTAAAGCTTTTGTTTCGTTTCACAATGGATGCCATGATAAATTCCTCCTTTTCAAAATTTATCATAGCAGTTCTGCATATTGAAAAGGGGAGCATCGCTCAAATGTGAGTGTATATTGATTGATGAAATGAGTGATGTGTGGTATAATAAAAACAATGATTGACCCAGTGAGGTGTTACATGAAAAACCAAAAGCCTCCTTTTGAAATTACCAATCACATGATTGACCATGTGGCAGAGATTGCGGAACTGGTGGGGAAACTATCGGCAGTATCTTCTCTTTCTGCTAATCCGACGCTGCGGCGCAGCAATCGGATTAGAACCATCCATGGTTCTCTGGCCATCGAGCAGAACACCCTTTCCTTGGAGCAGGTAACTGCTGTGCTGAATGGAAAGCATGTCCTGGCTCCACCCAAGGATATTGTTGAAGTCAAGAATGCCTACGAAATTTATGAGAGGTTAGATGAACTCGATCCTTATTCGGTGGAAGATCTGCTGACTGCCCATGGCATTATGACTCGGGACTTGGTCGAAGAATCCGGCATGTTCCGAACACGACCTGTAGGCGTAGTAGATAGCGAAGGACATGTCCTGCATTTCGGTACGCTTCCACAATATGTCCCTGACCTAGTCATGGCGCTGCTGGAATGGACAAAGACCAGCGAGGTGCACATGCTGATTCGTAGCTGTGTGTTCCACTATGAATTGGAACTGATCCACCCCTTTACCGATGGAAATGGGCGTGTGGGGCGACTGTGGCACACACTGCTGCTCTCCAAGTGGAATTCGGCGTTTGCCTGGCTCCCGGTGGAATCCATCATCCATGACCGCCAGCAAGAGTATTACGCAGCCATCAACGCCTCCAATGATGCCGGAGAGTCCACAGTATTTATTGAGTTTATGATGTCAGCTATCAAAGCATCACTCATAGAAGCAATCAATACGAGCAATGAAATGAGCGATGGAAAAATAAATAAGGTAGCCCTCCGCTGGAAGAAAATTGAGGAGTATCTTAAAACCCACGACTATATCATGAATGCCGATGTACGAGAGTTATGTGGGGTATCGGCTGCTACGGCAAATAGGACTTTATCCATGCTTACAATAGAGGGAAAACTTGTAAAATATCGTTGTGGTGGGCACTGGGCATACCACTTGGCTGTTTGACTATATGTTCTCCAGATAACTCTTTTGGCTTAAATAAGAATATATATTCTAGAGGATCAAATTTATGAGTTACTATAATTTCGCAGAACTTGGTGATTTAGAACGCACACTTTTTACCCAAAAACATAATCCTTGTGTTTTTATATCACACAAAAAAGAAGACGAGGTTGCCGCAATAGCTATTGGCAACTATTTAATCAATACGGTTGGTATTAACATATATTTGGACACTCAAGACTGTACATTGAAAGAAGCTGTGAGTTCCGAGAACGATCAACGAATCGTTAAATCTATTCAAAAAGGGTTGACATGTAGTTCTCATCTTCTTTGCCTAGTATCTGACAAAACAAAGCTGTCTTGGTGGGTTCCTTATGAAATTGGTTTTGCCGACAAACAAGGAATAGACATTGCCGCACTAAAGCTTAAAGATGTCGACGATATCCCATCGTATCTAAAAATTAAAAAAGCTCTATTTAATACTAAAGATTTTCTACAGTACATAAGTGAATTGGGCCCATATGGAGCTATTATGGCAAAAGAGAACTATATCCGCTTTTCTGCATGCGATAATAGTGTATTAGCAGAATATATTGATTGATTAGGAGGAAATAAAAATGTATGGCTACTATACTCAACGTCACAAGGTTTTCATTAGCTTTTATCACCACGATGATCAAGTTTATAAAAACTATATTGATAGGTACTTAAGTAGTAATATTATCAATAAGTCTGTTATGGAAGGGGAATACTGTACCGACAACAGTGATGAATACATTAAGCGATTAATCCGAGAGGACAAAATTAGTGATTCATCCGTTGTTGTGGTGTTGGTTGGTCCAAACACAAAGAACAGAAAACATGTCGACTGGGAAATATACGCCGGGCTTCGTCCAAGCATTAATGGCAATTCAGGTCTTATCGGTATTTTCTTACCGACTGTACGTAAGGCACCAAATGGTGGCTACTATTATGCGGATATGCCAGCAAGATTGGCTGATAATATTGAATCTGGATATGCGGATTTTTATGATTGGGACTATGCAATTTCTCATTTTGATACCATCATAGAAAAAGCATTTAATAATAGGGCATCTCGCCGGAATCTGATTGATAACTCTCGGCCTCAGATGAAACGGAATTTGGGGGTATAAACATGGAAATATTCGGCGTAGAGTTTGAGAGTTGGAATGTTGTGCTTCTCAGGCTTAACTGGTTTGCAATCATTCTACTTTTAGTGATTATTTTTGTTGTTTCTTGGATATACAGCGTTGTAAATAACCGTATTAGCAGAAAGTCAATCACAATCGATGAGATTAACTTGGGCATCGGTGATAGCAGCGTAAAACTAACGTACAACAAAAAAGACCAAGAAATCGCATACAAATTGTGGGTTGAACTGAGCACAAGAAAAATCGGTCTGATGTTTGATAAAGAGTATGATGTTATCACCGAGGTGTATAACTCTTGGTATGAATTCTTTAAAATCGCAAGAGAACTTCTCAAAGATATCCCTGCAAGCAGACTGCCTTACTCTAATGATTTGATTGTGTTGACGGAAAAAGTCCTGAACAAAGGACTTCGCCCTCACTTAACAACTTGGCAAGCAAAGTATCGTAAATGGTATGAAAAAGAACTGCTCAACAATACCGAAGATACCCCACAGGATCTCCAGAGAAAATACCCGTATTACGAGGAACTTGTCGATGACCTCATTACAACAAATAAGCGTATGATTGAATATAAAAAGCTTATGAAGGAAATAGCGTTTCCAGAGAAATAAACCAGCCCCTAGTAAGGAGAAAACACAATGAATTTTACACACTACGATTTGGGAAATCTTGAAAAAGGTAGAATTGTAGAGATAACATTACAGGGATCTGCTGCAAATGTACAACTGCTTGATAGCACCAATTTTTCAAGCTATAAAAACGGCAAAAATTATCGGTATATTGGAGGTTTAGCTAAGCGTTCTCCCGTCAGATTACAAACAACGCATTCTGGTCATTGGCATGTCGCCATAGATCTTCGTGGGCTCCGTGGAAATGTACGTTCGTCTGTTCGTGTTTTACCACGGGCGCTACCTACAATAACCCAAAAGGCACTGTCTGATGTTCCTTCACTGTTCCTTGGTAGAGAAGAGCCTCCGTTTTCTGGAGATTATACACCAAGAGACTACGATGTGTTCATATCTCATGCATCCGAAGATAAAGATGAAGTCGTACGACCACTCGCTATGGCATTGAAAGAAAAGGGATTGTCTGTTTGGTACGATGAGTTCGAACTAAAAATCGGAGATAGTTTACGAAGAAAAATTGATCTTGGTTTGGCGAAGAGCAATTTCGGCATTGTCGTCATTTCTCGTGATTTCATCAAAAAAGGATGGACCAACTACGAACTTGACGGGTTAATTACAAGATCCATTTCTGGCGAACAGCAACTTCTTCCCATCTGGCACAACATAACGAAGAAAGAAGTTATCGACTACAGCCCATCACTAGCAGACAAAGTGGCAAGAAATACGGCTATAAATACTGTCGAAGAAATTGCTGACGAAATAGCTGAAGTAATTCAAAATAGTTAACAAACTCGAATAATATGATGAGTGGCCGCTTAACTAAATAATCTAAACACTGATGCCCGGGGAGCCTTTTGGCCCTCCGGGCTTCGTTTACATTAGCGGCGTCGCTATACATAAGAGCGTGAAATTTTTAAGCGCGCAGCGACCTCTCGCTGCGTGAGCGGATGGTCATTGTTCAGCCCATAACGCAGTTCAATGATGAGGCGTTCCCGTGGAGTAAGCACTTGTGCGATATAACGTTTGAGTTGTTCCGATTTAACTTTACAATCGAGATTATCGACAATGTTATCTTCTGTGGACATTACATCCATCAGGGTCAGGGCGTTTCCATCTTTATCCGTGTCGATCGGCTCGTTCATGGAAATGTCCTGCGCGCTCTTTTTTGCGGCGCGAAAATACATCAGGACCTCATTTTCAATACACCGCGCCGCATAACTGGAAAGGCGGATACCCTTCGTATGGTCGAACGTGTTGACTGCTTTAATCAGCCCAATGGTCCCAATGGAGATCAAATCGTCCTGGTCGCTTGTGTTGGAATAGTATTTTTTGACGATATGCGCGACCAACCGGAGATTGTGTTCGATCAATTCGTCGCGCGCGTGCCGGTCCCCATTTTTGAGGCGTTCGAGGCAGTTGCGTTCTTCCTCCGCGGTTAGGGGCCTGGGGAAAGAGCCAGCGCCTGTGACATGCAGAATGAAAAAAATCAGGCCGGAAAGCGCGCAGGAGAGCAGAGCTGTCAGCATAGAATCGCCCCAATCCAGATAAAATTTGGACGGCTTTCCTGCCGTCCGGTTCTTCTAACTATCTTATGGGCGGGGTGCTTGTTTGTTGCAAGTCCCTTGCCTTTCTTTGGGGCGCATTCCTATTTTTCAGCGGGCTGGAAACCACCATGGTAAGACTGCACAGTTTTTTAGAATCCAAAAAGAAAAACTCTGGCGGCTGCATTCTCCAGAATTTTTTCCTTTGCAATTAAGTCCGCAGGAATTTTGTTTATACTTTTTATATTGCAAAGAAGAAATTGTACGCTGTATTTGATTCTGCCCCAGTGAGAATGCTAATTTTGGAAGGGCTTTTCGATCCTCGGGTATGATGAAATGTGCAGTCCAAGATACGATCTGCATGGTATATCGTCTATACCATGCAGATGGATACATTTCCGGTTTAAGGGGGAATCACCAATGGGAATCCAATTGGTTGCGCTCGATATGGATGGGACCGTTTTGTTGGACGACCATCTGACCGTCACGCCTGCCGTGCGGCGCTCCATTGAGCAGGCGCTTGCGAAGGGGGTCACCGTTGTACCCGCCACAGGGCGGGTGGCGGCTATGCTGCCAAAGGTCTTTTATGAGTTGGACGGCATCCGCTATGTGATCAATTCCAATGGGGCGTCCGTATGGGATCGGGTGGAAAATCGCGTGATTTATTCGAATCCAATCCCCGCAGAGACCGTCCGGCAGATTCTTCAGATTTTGGAACCTTACGGCCTGTTGACCCAGATCTACTGTGGGGGGAACATCTATGCGGAAAAGCGTTCCCTTGCCAGGGTGGTTGACCTCCCCTTTGCGGCGGAATTTATTGAGAATATTCGCAAGACGCAGATCGAACTGGACAGCTTCCAGGCGCTGTTGGAGGAGCATCCGGAGGGTGTGGAAAAGCTGAATCTGGCCCATGTGGAGTCGGGATTGCGTGAAAAGCTGTGGAAGCAGTTTGAGGCGATGCCGGGCGTCACGGTGGTCTCTTCGGCTGGAAGCAATATCGAACTAAACCGCGACGGGGCGAGCAAAGGGGATGCGCTGCATCATCTTTGCCAACGGTTGCAGATTCCCCCGGAGAATGTAATGGCCGTGGGGGACAGCGGCAACGACGTCGAAATGTTGCGGTATGCCAGGTGCTCCGTCGCCATGGAGAACGGGACGCCGGAGGCAAAGGCAGCGGCCAAATACCGTACGGCTTCCAACGAACAGGACGGTGTGGCACGCGCAATCGAACAGTTTGTTTTATAAGGCTCTTTATCTATATGAAAAGACGCGCCCTTCCTCATCCAAATAGATGGGGAAGGGCGCGTCCTTTTTGAAAGATTCAGGCTGCAAAGGCGCAGCCATTTTTTTTGGAAGGCAGAAACGTTTTTACATCCGGTTCATGGATTCCAAATATTCGTCGTAGGTGCCGAGGCGGTCGATGATGCCGTCGTCCGTGATCTCAATAATCCGGTTGGCGACCGTCTGGATGAACTGATGGTCGTGCGAAGCAAAGAGGACAATCCCCTTAAAGGCGATCAAGCCATTGTTCACAGCGGTGATGGATTCCAGATCGAGGTGGTTGGTGGGCTGGTCCACAACCAGGACGTTGGAACCGAACATCATCATCCGGGACAACATGCAGCGCACTTTTTCGCCGCCGGAGAGCACGTTGACCGGTTTTTGCACGTCGTCGCCGGAGAAGAGCATCTTGCCGAGGAAACTGCGCAGATACGTTTCCGTGGTGTCCTGCGCGTACTGTTCCAGCCATTTGATGATGCTCAGATCACAGCCGTTGAAGTATGCGGAGTTGTCCTGCGGGAAGTACGATTGGGTGGTGGATACGCCCCATTTGAAGCGTCCCTCGTCGGCTTCCAGTTCTTCCATCAAAATCTTGAACAGCGTCGTGGTGACAATATCATTTTTGGCGAGGAAGGCGATCTTATCACCCTTATTGACACGGAAACTGACGTTGTTGAGCACCTTGACGCCGTCAACCGTTTTGGAGAGGTTTTCCACCTCCAAAATTTCCTTGCCCGGTTCGCGGTCCATCGTAAAGCCGACAAACGGGTACCGGCGGCTCGAGGCGGGCATTTCCTCCACGGTGATCTTTTCCAGCAGCTTTTTGCGGGAGGTCGCCTGCTTGGATTTGCTCTTGTTGGCGGAGAAACGCTGGATAAACGATTGGAGTTCCTTGATCTTTTCCTCCGCCTTTTTGTTCTGGTCGCGCATCACGCGCTGCATCAGCTGGCTGGATTCATACCAGAAGTCGTAGTTACCCACATAGAGCTTGATTTTGTTGTAATCGATGTCGACAATATGGGTGCAGACATTGTTCAGGAAATGGCGGTCATGGGACACGACGATCACCGTGCCCTCGTAATCCGCGAGAAAATCCTCCAGCCAGGCGATGGACCGCACGTCGAGGTCGTTTGTCGGTTCGTCCAGAAGGATGATGTCCGGATGGCCAAACAGCGATTGTGCCAACAGCACCTTCACCTTTTCGTTGCCGGGCAGGGAGTCCATCTGGGAATACAGCAACATGTTGTCCAATCCAAGGCCCTGCAAGAGCTTTCCGGCCTCTGTTTCGGCCTCCCAGCCGTTTAGCTCTGCAAATTCCGCCTCCAATTCGGCGGCCAGGTCGCCGTCCGCATCGGAGAAGTCCTCTTTTGCATAGAGCGCGTCCTTCTGCTTCAAAACCTCGTATAGGCGCGGATTGCCCATCAGGATGGTTTCAAATACGGTGTATGCGTCATACGCATGGTGGTCCTGCTTCAAAACGGACATGCGCAGCTTGGGGTCGATGATGACCTCGCCCTTGGTGGGCTCCAGCTCGCCGGAGAGAATCTTTAAAAACGTGGATTTTCCGGCTCCGTTTGCGCCGATGACGCCGTAGCAGTTGCCCGCCGTGAATAGAAGATTGACATGGGAAAATAGGTTCTGGCCGCTAAAACTGAGGCCAAGATCGGAAACGGTAATCATTGGCTTTGCTCCTTCATTGAAAATCGTAAAACATATTGTATTTTTTATTTATCAATATACATTTTGGAAAGACGAGGCGAAAAAACCTCTTGTGCAAATGCCACTCTATTCTATCATAAAAGGGAAAAAGCACCTATGGATGAAAACAATAAAGGAATGGGAAATTCCTTGTCATTTTTAAGGAAAACTGCTATAATCATAAGAATACAAACCCACATCAGCACAGGAGGGGTCCCATGAAGATTCAGGAGTCAGGCGAAAACTATTTGGAAACCATTCTGATATTAAAAAATCGAAACGGTTATGTGCGCTCTGTGGATATTGCCAATGAGCTCTCCTTTACAAAGGCGAGCGTCAGCCGCGCGATGAGCATCCTGCGCAAGGCGGGGCTGATTGTGATGGAAAAGAGCGGGAATATTGTCCTGACAGAGAGCGGTTTTGCGCGGGCCAGCGCCGTTTATGAGCGCCACACCGTGTTATCCGATTTCTTTCGCAAGGTTCTGGGAGTCGATCCGGAGACCGCCGTCCAGGATGCTTGCCGGATTGAGCATGTGATCAGCCAGGAAAGCTTTGACAAAATCAAGGAATATATAAAGGATCACGGATCAAATTCGTGATTTCGTTTCACAAAGAGGTGTTACCGAATGCAATTTATTTCTGCCCAATGTCCCCACTGCGGCAAGGAGCTTCAGCTGCCAGACGATGCACAGCAGGTGGTGTGCATGTATTGCGCAAAGCCGATCGATGTGCAGCAGGTGCTGCACGCACAGGAGGATACAGATTCCTATCGCGCGCTGCTGCATACGGCAAAGGAATTGATGAAGGACGATGTGGTGGCTTACAAAGCCAATATCCAAGCGGTGAACAACCACGGGTATCCGGAGGCGTTCCAGGCGTATGTGGAAAAGCTGGCGCCAGCCTTGCGCGCGTTCTGTGTTGCGGCGGAGGCGAGTACAGCGCAACGCGCGGCAGAAGAATACAGCTTGTTCCTAATGGAGCGCTTTTTGGAGCTGTTCCAGAAGCTGCAAGTAAAAGAGAACGACACAACCTTTTTTGACTACCGGTATACGGTTGTCGCTTTTTTAATCCCGGCGATTTTGGAGCAGGGGCACGAGGCGACGGAGGCCCTAGCCGATCAATTCCTGGAAAAATGGAATAAGCAGTATCCCAAAAAGCCGTTGGGAAAAGCGCGCTATGACGAGATCAGCCATGGATTCCGCCAACGGCTTTGCTTTATCACCACGGCTGTCTGCGAATTCCAGGGAAAAGCGGACGATTGCTACGAGCTCACCACCTTCCGCAAATTCCGGGACGATTGGCTTGCAAAGGCGCCGGGCGGAGAGCGGAAGATTCAGGAATATTACTTATACGCGCCGATGCTGGTGCAAAAGATTGACCGCCGGGCGGACCGCGGGGCGGTCTACCAGCGAATCTGGCAGGAGTATTTGCAGTCATGCCTCAAGGATTTGGAGGCCGGAAAACCGGAGGCATGTGCGCGTACCTACGAGGAAATGGTGCTGCGGTTGGAGCAGGAGTTCCTTCTGGCATAAAGAAAGCGAGGAAAGATAGATGGACGTCAATCGGCTGGAACAGCAAATGCGCTTTCTGGTAGAGGTGGATAAGATGAAAAGCGTCTACCGCCGGACCATCTTGATCGACAAGACGCGGCGGGAGTCGGATGCCGAGCATTCTTGGCATTTTGCTTTGATGGCCATGCTGCTGGCGGAATATGCGGACCCGGAAAAGGTCGACTGCGCGCGCGTCATCCGCATGGCGTTGGTGCACGATTTGATTGAGATTTACGCGGGCGATACCTTTGCTTACGATGTGCAGGGAAACCAGGACAAACGGCAGAGGGAGACCGAAGCGGCGGATAAGCTCTTTGCACTGTTGCCGGAGGACCAGGCAGCGGAGATTCGGGCGCTATGGGAAGAGTTTGACGCAATGGAGACGCCGGACGCCCAATATGCGGCGGCCATTGACCGCTTGCAGCCCTTTTTGAACAACTACCTGACCCAGGGGCACACCTGGGGATTGGGCGGCGTAAAGAGCGCGCAGGTGTATGAGCGGATGGATCCCATCCGTGTGGCGCTCCCGGAGGTTTGGCCGTTTGTAGACAAGATGATTCAGGAGAGCATCGAAAAAGGCTATTTGGAAAAAGAATGATCATGATAAAAGCGGCGCTATCTGAACGTTCGGATAGCGCCGCTTTTTGCATTTATAGTGATCCTTCTGAGGAAGAAAAGAGGCTGTCCAATGTATATTTGCAACATTGGAGCACCAAAGAATTTTAAGAAATGTGATTTTCCTGAGCAACTTTATTCAGGTCGGCAAATAAGGATTCCGTGAAGCGGATAGTTCGCGGAACATTTGCGCTTTTAAATTGCTTATTGATCTGAAACATACGAAATATCTCACATTGTAATAAACATTTATTCCTTAGAATCCTTTTGGTTTGGTGGTGACATGTGTTCCATTGCATAGTCAATACATTGATTGATAAAAGCGCTGCGGCTTAAGTTGAATTCCGCAGATAGGCGGTCAATTTGTTCGATCTTCTCAGAACTCATTCGAATGGTAATCGGCTCTTTTTTATATGGCTTTGGAATGAATTTGGACATTTCACCTCACCTCTTGAAAAATTGTATTCTATATTCTATAGTATGAATAGAATTGAAAAACGATTACAAAAACGAATACAATTTGGAGGAAGAATATGAAAAGCTGTTGTTTTACCGGACATAGAGATTTACCAAGGGAAGCTGTAACTGCCATTCAAGGGCCATTGGCCAGGCAAATAGAAGCTTTCATTGCGGAGGGAATCGTCCATTTCTACGCAGGGGGAGCGCTAGGATTTGACTTTTTGGCGGAACAGGCGGTTTTAAAAGCGCGTGAACAATATCCACAGATTCGATTGATTTTGGCATTGCCATATAAAGGTCACGACCAAGTATGGAAGGAAGAAATCCGATCCAATTATCAACGCCTTATTGAGAAGAATGCCGACGAAATTCTATACATTTCGGATCACTATTTTCGCGGCTGTATGCAAAAGAGAAATCGCTATATGGTCGACCACAGCGATGTTTGCCTTTCCTACCTGGTTTACCCAAAAGGTGGAACAAAATATACGGTAACGTATTGTCAGAAAAAAGGCATTCCGGTTATGAATTTGGCGCAGTTTATTCTTTAAAGTTCCTTCTTTCGCCACGTTTCCCGAAGAAACCTTCTATATTTTGTGCAAAAAATCAATTGCCTTTCGTTGGACTTTTTGATAGAATAGCGATAATTTATCAAGTCAAAGCATCGAAGGTTTAAATCGAAAAAGTAGCTTAGGGGGAACAAGTATGAGCAAAGAGGCAACCATTTGGATTGTCATCGCCATCTATGCCATCTTTATGGTGGTCATTGGCGTGGTGAATTCCAAGAACAGCGGCGGAATGGCGAGTTTCACCGTCGGCGGGCGCAATGCAGGCGCGTGGATTTCCGCGCTGTCCTACGGAACGGCGTATTTTTCCGCCGTTATGTTTATCGGGTATTCCGGAGGCTCCGGCTGGAGCTACGGATTATATGCCACACTGGTGGGAATTGGAAATGCGGTGTTCGGTTCCCTCTTGGCGTGGATGGTGTTGGCGGGGCGCACCCGAGAGGTCACGCGGCGTCTCAAAATCAAATCCATGCCCCAGCTCTTTGAAATGCGGTATCAGAGCAACGGCATGAAGATTTTCTCTTGCATTGTGATCTTCATTTTCCTGCTGCCCTATTCGGCGTCCGTCTATAAGGGCCTAACCAGCGTATGCTCCATTTTGCTGAACATCGACGAACGGGTCTGCATGATTATGATCGCGGTGGCATCCGCGGTGGTGTTGGTGCTGGGCGGCTATATGGCCACCTTGAAGGCCGATTTTGTGCAGGGCATTGTGATGATGTTCGGCGTGGCTGCACTGGTGGTGATGGTTGTCATTTGTCCGCAGGTGGGCGGCCTTACAGAAGGCGTCCGGCGTATGAGCGATTATATGAAGGAAAGCGGCATGTCGCCGATGTCGTCGCAGACGGCCTTGTCCCTTGTGGCGACGATTCTCATGACCAGCTTCGGCACCTGGGGATTGCCGCAGATGGTTCATAAGTATTACGGCATCCGGGATGACCGGGAGGTCAAGCGCGGCACGGTGATTTCCACCTTCTTTGCTTTGCTGGTGGCGGGCGGCGGCTATTTTATTGGGTCCTTTTCCCACCTCTTCTTCGGCGATACCCTGCCGGAGGGTGGCAAGGATTACATCATCCCCAATATGCTGAACATGGCGGGGCTGTCCAATATCCTGATCGGCATTGTGCTGGTCCTCTTAATCTCAGCTTCGGTTTCGACGCTCTCCAGCATTACGCTGACGGCCTGCTCCACGGTCGCCATGGATTTGGTGAAAGGGAAGATCAAGCCAAAGATGAGCGATTCGCATGCTGCAATGTTCACGCGCATACTTTGCCTGATATTTGTCATCGGTTCCTATGTGGTTGCGAATTATCCCACGCCGATTTTGGAAATGATGTCCTATTCCTGGGGAATCATCTCCGGCGCATTCCTGGCGCCGTATGCCATCGCCCTGTATTGGAAGGGCATCAACCGCGCGGGCGCATGGGCAGGCATGTTGGGCGGTTTCCTGACGGCCTTTGTCCCGGTGGCGATCTCCGGCTTTACCACGCCGGACGGCCCGATCTATGCGTGTTTGGCCATGATTCTTTCGCCCATCCTCTGCGTCGTGGTGAGTAAAATCGCTTCCAAGATGGGGTGGAAGAGCGGCGAGCGGAATGACTTTTTCTATACCGGTACGGCGGAAGAATGGCGTGCCGCACATGGATATGTAAAATAAAATTTGCATGAGCGGATCTGACCGCGCTCCATTTTCTTGGGGCGCGGTTTTTTCATGCATAGACCTTGGAAATATTGGATATATTGTGGAATAGAATCCCTGGGGAAAGGACGCCTTGCAATATGGATAAAAATGGTATATAATAGAAATCAACATAGTTAGCATATGCTAACGAAAATAAAGGAGTGATCGAATTGAGCGAAAATAGAAAACTGGTTTTGATCCGCCATGGCGAGAGCGAGTGGAACAAATTGAATTTGTTTACCGGCTGGACAGACGTCGGCCTTTCCGAAACCGGCCGGCAGGAGGCGGAACAGGCGGGAAAGACCCTCAAAGAAGCCGGATACGATTTTGATATTTGTTATACCTCCTATTTAAAGCGTGCCATCCATACACTGAATCTCACCCTGGAGCAGATGGACCGCGAGTGGCTGCCGGTGGTCAAGAATTGGAAACTCAACGAGCGCCATTATGGGGCGCTACAGGGATTGAACAAATCTGAGACGGCGCAGAAATACGGGGAGAACCAGGTGAAAATTTGGCGCCGCTCCTTCGACATCCAACCGCCCGCCTTGGAGGAAAGCGACGAGCGCAACCCGCGCGGCCACGCGCAGTACCGCAAGGTCGACCCGCGCCAGCTCCCCCTGACCGAGAGCCTGAAGGACACCATCGCGCGTGTGATCCCCTATTTTGAGCAGGAGATTCGTCCCCGCATCGAAGCGGGCGAACGCGTGGTGATTGCCGCGCATGGGAATTCCCTGCGCGCACTGGTCAAATATTTTGAGAACCTCTCCGAGGAGGAGATCGTCGGCGTAAACATCCCGACCGCCGTACCGCTCGTCTATGAATTTGCACCGGATTTTACCGTTGTGCACAAAGAGTACCTCGGCGACCCGGCGGTCATCGCCGCCAAAATGAAGAGCGTGGCAAACCAGGGGAAGGCCGGCAAGTAAATCGACAAGAACATTTGCATTTCGATCCCTTTGGCCCTGCCGTGTACGGAAACCCGCACACGGCAGGGCCGCTTTTGCTTTTCAAACCTGCAACCTGCACAGTTTTTGCCCGCCGGATTCCTGGATTCTTTTATTGTCATTCCTGGGGAAAAATAGTATAATATACAAATATTGGCGGGGCCCGTATGGGAGCGGAGCCCGCGGCCATACTGTAAGAATGGAGACATTCCGGCCCGTGCGGACATGGGCTTTTGATAATAAACGACATCGAAGAAAAGAGGATGTTTGATGGGCCAGTTGGATTTTCTGCCGGTGTTGCTCGGCAGCGACGTAAATGTATACGGCATGGCGCGGTCGTTCCACGAGGCGTACGGCGTCAAAAGCGTTGCCGTGGGGAAGGGGCGCTTAAACGCGACCTCCAATAGCGCGATTGTCACCGTGGAGTGCGTGGAACCCAATTTGGAGGACGACGCGGTCTTCTGCAAGACGTTGATCGACTTCGCGGGGCGCTACCCAAACAAGACGCTCTTGTTGGTGCCCTGTGGCGACAATTATATCAAGCTGTTGGTGCGCAACCAGGACAAGCTGCGCCCCTATTACCGCTTTGAATGCATCGATGAGCCGCTTTTGATGCGGTTGAGCATCAAAGAGAGCTTCTACCAGGTCTGTGAGGAGCATGGATTTGCATTCCCCAAAACGACGACCTGTTCTTACGAGAATTATAAGGGTGTGGAACTCCCCTTTGATTTTCCGGTGATTATCAAGCCGAGCAATTCGGTGGCGTATTGGAACTGCCATTTCCAGTATAAGAAAAAGGTCTTTGTGGCGAATAACCGTGCGGAGTTTGACGCTATTCTGGATGCCATCTATGGTTCCTCCTACAAAGATCACCTGATTTTGCAGGAGTACATCCCCGGCGACGACAGCAACATGCGCGTGATGAATTGCTATTGCGGGCGGGATAAAAAGGTGAAGCTGATTGCCCTGGGCCACGCGCTGTTGGAAGAGCATTCTCCCGAGGGGATCGGCAGCTATGCGGCGATCATCAGCTCGCACGACGATGCGCTTTCCGAGCAGATGCGCAATTTCCTGGAGGGCATCGGCTATGTCGGATTTGCCAATTTTGATATGAAGTTCGACCCGCGCGACGGGCGCTATAAGCTCTTTGAGATGAACCTGCGGCAGGGAAGAAGCAGCTTCTATGTGACTGCCGCCGGATATAATATGGCCAAATGGCTGGTGGAGGACGTTTTGGAGCACAAGGACCTCCCGTTGACCATTGCCACCAATGAGGTGCTTTGGAGCATCATTCCAAAGGACGTTATTTTCAAATATGTGCGCGATGAAGCGCTCAAAGAGAAAGCGCGTGCGCTCATCAAGGAGGGAAAATACTGCCAATCCATGCAGTATAAGCCGGACCGCAACTTCAAACATGAACTGGCCTTCTTCCTCAACCAGATGAACTATCGGAAGAAATATAAGAAATGCTTTGGCAATAAGGGGCTGCACGAATGAAGACGTTGGGTGTCATCGGGGGACTGGGGCCAATGGCCACCGCCTATTTCCTGCGCCGCATCGTGGAGATGACGGATGCATGGACCGACCAGGAGCATCTGGATGTGATTGTACTGAACCGTCCCTCGATTCCGGACCGGACGGCATATATTTTGGATCGCACAAAGCCGTCGCCCTTGCCGCCGATTGTCGATGCGGCCAAAACGCTGGAACAGCTGGGGGCCTGCTGCATCGCCATTCCCTGCATCACCTCCCATGCGCTGTTTTCTGAGTTTTCCGCAGCTGTGGGAATTCCCTTTATCCATATTTTGCGTGAGACCGCCACCCACCTGAAGGAGAACGGCGTGGCAGCGGCGGGCATCCTGGCCACCACCGGGACGGTGCGAGCATCTTTGTTTCAGGATGCGCTGGCGGAGCAGGGGATCCGCTGCATTTTGCCGGATGAAGCGAATCAACAACGCGTCATGAGTCTGATCTACGACGATTACAAGGCCGGGCGGCCACTGGAATGGGAAAAGTTCCAGCTTGCGTCCGATTTTGTGCGAAGGCAGGGCGCGGAGTGCATTGTCCTGGGGTGTACGGAGCTTTCGCTTATCAAGCGGGACCGTCCCGTGGGCCCCGGCGTGTTGGATGCCTTGGATGTATTGGCGCGGGCGAGCATCAAGCGATGCGGGAAACCCCTGCGCCCAGCGTACGAACAGTTGATTACGAGAGCATAAGGGCGGCTTGGACGTTTGCCCTTGACAATTGATGCATAGAAAAGGAGGCTTTGCCCATGTGCGGCTTCGTTGGATTTTTTACAAACGGTTACGGCGGGGATCGAAATGCGGTCATCAAGGCGATGGCGGATCGCATTATACACCGCGGGCCGGATCAGGACGACTACTATGTGGATGACGATATGGCGCTTGGATTCCGCCGGTTGAGCATCATCGACCTGGAGGGCGGTTCTCAGCCGATTTTGAACGAGGACGGGACGAAGGTCCTGGTGTTCAACGGCGAGATCTACAATTTCCAGGAATTGCGCAAAGACTTGCTGGCCAAGGGGCATGTGTTTAAGACCTCCACGGATTCGGAGGTGCTGCTGCACGGGTATGAGGAATACGGCGCGGAGCTGCTGCAAAAGCTGCGCGGCATGTATGCCTTTGTGATCTGGGACAGCCGGGCAAAGAAGCTCTTCGGCGCGCGGGACATCTTTGGCATTAAGCCGTTTTACTACTACCAAAAGGATGGGGACTTCCTGTTTGGGTCGGAGGTCAAAAGCTTTTTGGAGCACCCAGCCTTCCATCCGGAGCTCAACGAGGAGCGGCTTCCCGAATACATGTGTTATTCGTATATCCCGGATGAAGAGACCATGTTCCGCAACGTGTATAAGCTGTTGGGCGGGCATTATTTTGAGTATCAGGACGGCAAGCTCAGCATCCACAAATATTACGACATTCAGTATCACATCGACGAATCCAAATCTCTGGAGGACTGGGAGGCGCGCATCACCGAGGAATTCACCAAGAGCGTGGAGGCCCACCAGATCAGCGACGTGGAGGTCGGCTGCTTCCTGTCTAGCGGCGTGGATTCCAGCTATGTCGTGCGCGAGGTTTCCAAGGTTGCGAAGGATGTAAAGACGTTTTCCGTTGGTTACGAGGAGGAAAAGTACAGCGAGCTGCCGTATGCGCAGGATTTCTCCAGGACCATCGGCGTGCAGAACATCAGCAATAAGGTGAGCGCGGACGAGTTTTTTGAGGCGAATCAAGCGATCCAGTATTATATGGATGAACCCTTGCCGAATCCGTCTGAAGTGCCGCTCTTCTTCTTGGCACAGAACGCCCGGAAGTATGTGAAGGTGGTTCTCTCCGGCGAAGGGGCGGACGAGCTCTTTGGCGGGTATCCGATGTACCTTGCGGGGATGCATTTTGAGAAGTATCGGAAAATCCCGCGCGGATTGCGCCGGGCGGCGGCGTCCATTGCGAAAAAGATGCCGAACTTTAAGGGCAAGAACTTCATTGTGCGCGGTGGCATGGAGCCGTACCAGCGGTTTATGCGCAGCAATTTTGTGTTTACGTATGGGGACGTGAACCGCTATCTGAAAAAGGATTACCATCAGAAGGACCCGGTGGACTATGCAAAGCCCTATTTTGACAAGGTCAAGGATTTAGATGAGCCGACGCAATTGCAGTATGTGGACATCCACACATGGATGCTGTTCGACATTTTGCAAAAGGCAGACCGCATGAGTATGGCAAATTCCTTGGAACTGCGTGTGCCGTTCCTGGACAAGAAGATGTTGGAGCTGGCGATGCAGATTCCGTCCCGCTACCGTGTGCATGGCGATGTGACAAAGGTGGCCCTACGCGGTGCAGCGCTCAAACAGCTGCCGGAGCGCACAGCCAATAAAAAGAAGCTGGGATTCCCGGTTCCGCTAAACGATTGGCTGCGCCAGGATAAGTATTACAACATGGTTAAAGAAAAGTTTGAAGGGCCTGTTGCGGCGCAATTCTTCAATCAGCAGGCGATCATGAAATTATTGGATGATCACAAGGCGGGAAAAGCGGCCAATATGCAGCGCATTTGGTCCGTGTATTCGTTTATCCTGTGGTATGAGCAGTTTTTTGTGTTGGCGGTGAAGAAATCCGCGTAATAATCGTCAGAAATGATGGTGAGGTCTAAGGGCTTAGGAATTGTTTGATTTTCCTAGGTCCTTTTTGTTTTGTAAAGATTTATGGGGCAGAGAGAAAAGCAATTGGCTGTTACGAAAGAAAATCTCCCATCCTGGGTTTTGCCAGGGTGGGAGATTTGTGATTTGCAGGGAAAAGGTCTTCTCCTGCTTATTTTGCTTTGTGGATATGCTTAAGCCAATCGTCACAGCACAATGCTTGACTGGACGCACAGCGTCTTCCGCGGGCACACAGTGCCTCTCGCGCCTACGGCGTCCCCTAAGGAAGCAAACTGCGAAGAGTTTGCTTTCCGCTCCATATGGGAAGGCCCTACAGAA